>JAGLDB010000246.1 GCA_023145935.1 Candidatus Sabulitectum sp.
CATTGATATCGCACCCCACATAGGCTGTTTCACCATCCGGGCTGAATTCGATCCGCCAGGGCTGCTCCCCGGTGGTCACAGTACCAAGAAGCGTTCCTGTTTCTGTTGTAATTGCTACCAGATCGTCAAAGGGAAACGCAGTAACCGTGTAGTTTGCACAGGCAGCCACAGCTCCCGGGCGAAGGCCATTTGTGGGGATATCCAGAACGACAGATCCAGTAGTCGGGTTTATCAGGGAAAGATTTGCAGTCATGTAGTTTGCTACCAGAACAGTCTGCCCGTCTGCTGACCAGGCAAGATCGTAGAGGTAATCGCCCTCAGGCAGAACTCCGGGTTCAATATCATGGGTAGTCTCATCGGTAAGGGGAGTTGGAAGAAGCATTTCTGCGGTTACTCCATCTCCGGGGCCGTAAGTTTCCCACTGAATCTCTGGATCTCCATCAGGAGAAGCTGCTGCAAGCATAATCATTAATAAGAGCATGGAATCCTTTCTAGTTCACCACTGTAAATCTTACAGCGTCGTATTTATCTTCTTTATAAAGAACAGCATGATAAAGCCCCGGTGCAAGGGAACCTGCGGGAATTGATGATTGAACGGTAAGCGCAAGTCTTCCAGTAATGTCATATACCTGTATTGTTCCGTTGAAACCGTCAGGCAGATTGAAAACAATCGGAGAGGCGGTGTGTACAGGATTATGAGAAATAGTGAAGCATTCAGATTCGTTGGCGTGGCTCTGCTCATCTATAGAGGTCTGCTGCGTAAATCTTATTGCATCAAAAGATATGTGCTGACTCTGGGTGCCTGTATAGTCGCCCATTCTTGCCATGGCTGATGAAGGAGACAGGAAGAAAGTACCAACTGTTGCCCATTGATCGCTGTAGTTCCCCTGATTTACAGTTGCAGTTACCCAGCCGGTAGAAGAGTTTATGTGATAGATTCCGGTGGCTGTTGCGTGGGATGATGGTACATAGGTTTCCACAAGATACCATGCTTCCGATGGAAGTTCAGGAATCCACTCTACAAAACAGGTGTCCGGCAGTGCTCCGGTGGAATATGTCCACCATGAATAACCGTCGTACCCTGTTTCCTGCTCGTGCCAGTACTGGCATGGTCCAAGTTTTCTGTAACCCAGGGAACGGTCATCAATCAATTCCCCTGCAGAAGAAAGAACTTCTGAACGGGCGGAGAACAGCTGGGAAACACTCAGTTGAGTATTGCCGTTGTTGTACCCGGGCCAGTCGTAAACCACATCCTTGCCGTTTGGCAGGGTTCCCCATCCTGGTTCATTCTGATCGCCGTAGGAGTCGTTGCATATCACTGAATGATCGTCGTAGTAGCCGTTGAACAGAAGAATGTGACCATTGGTAAAGGGGCTTGTTGTGGAGGCCACTATCGGCCATGAGTTGTTCAGCTCACCGGTGCAGGCACTCCATGTAGTACCGAGCCTGTATGAGTCAAGTTCATGCCGGTCCATCCACAAGACCATTTCATCCCAGCCGGCACCTTGATAACCTCTGCAGATAAATCCATGGGCCCCCGGTACCCAAACCTCGTCGGGGGATTCTCCCAGTATATCGTAGGTGTATCCAAGAAAGGTGTATTCTGTGGGGATGTAGTTTCCCCATTCACTCCAGTGACCTGTTGGAGAACTGCACCAGACGGAGTCAGGGGTAAGCCGGTTGTAGTACTGCACTGCCATCATGCATGAGGTGGGGCCACAGCTCCAGCTGCCGTCAAACCAGTCGGGAGTGTCCCATCTTTGATGCATGTAGGGAACATCGAAGTGGGCAGCCGGGTCATCTGTTGCAGGGCTGCTAACCGAAGAAACACTGCTCGGTTCAACCGAAACAACTGTTTCCATCCCCGTTCTGATATCCACAGAAACCGTTTCCCATGACAGCGTTTCGCAGCCCTCTGATTCTTTACTTCTTGTAAATGTTACAGTGTTGCTGCCACTGAAAAAACCCATGAACCCTTCCTGAATTGTCAGCAGTTCGTTTCCTGCAGCTGTTACAATTGAGTACCCGCCATCTGCCTTACCTATCAGTAGAAGATCATTTCCGTAATGGACGGTCACAGGGGTGAAGGAAAGATTGACAACATTCTGGACGGATGTTCTTGTGTCTATTTTCTTCAGAACGCCATCTCTTGAAGAGACAAACCAGATGTTTTCCTCGTTGGAGCAGAGACTGCCGGGATACTCTCCTGTTGAATAAGAACGCTGAAAGGTTCCCTGCTGGTCAAGGATCAGAATCTCACCAAAGACGGAAACCATGATCCCGTCACCGAACAGGAAAGGTCCGCTGAAATATTCGTGGGAAAAGATTTCTCCCTGTTCAAGGGATACAATGCGCTGACAGGAACCCGGAATGCACTCTTTCCAGAAAAGGTCACCATTGGAGGAAAGAACGTTACCTCCTGAGCCGGGCTCACTGGAAATTATCTCACTTCCCAGAAACAGAACAGATCCGGATAAATCTGTGGAAACCTCCTGGCTGCCGTGGAATCCCGCAGAAATACGCATAGCTGCCAGAATACAAAATAACAGCATGATCCTCCCCCTTGTAGTAAGTAAGTATTATCTAAAGAAACACTCCTGGAGGAAAGACTGGAAATTGTGCCGAATGCTGTTATCTTATTCGGTAGGCTGTATAACTTTCTTATTTCGATATGGAGGGGATTATGTTTGACTGGCTTACTCCGGAGCTGCTGTGGTTCAGCGGTGGAGTGATTCTGATTTTTCTGGAATTTGCAGTTCCAGGCGTTATACTTGTTTTCTTCGGAGTTGGAGCCATCCTCACATCCATCCTTGTATGGGCGGGTGTTCTTCCTGGAACAACCGGGCAACTTGTTGTGTTCGGTGTTTCTTCTCTGGCTCTGCTGTTCGGCTTGAGGAAGTACGCCAGCCGTTTTTTCAAAGGTGGCAGTACAGAGGAACAGGACGATGAATACACCGGCAAACTGGCCCGGGTTGTAACCTCGATTGTTCCCGGGTCTCTGGAAGGAAAGGTGTTCTTTGAGGGAA
>JAGLDB010000247.1 GCA_023145935.1 Candidatus Sabulitectum sp.
ATGCCTACCTTATGAATCCATCCACTCCTTCTGTACCGGAGCAGATCGGGCAGGGCTATGACCGGTTGCAGCTCTCTTTCTGTGAAGACGCTGACACAGAGCCTGTTATTCTGGTTGCTTTCGAATCGTGGTTCTACTGGTATGCTCAGGTGAATACATATTCAGCATCGAATTTCAGCCTGATCACACAGCAGGAGTTAAGCCATGAAGACTTTGCTCCACCTGAATACTGCACGGTGCTTGCTATGCCGGTCTTGCCCCGGTACATCGGTTCATCAGAGCAGAAAATTGCATTGATTGATCTTATGACCGGATACACAGATGTTCAGGATCATCGATATCTGACTGTGTGCAGTGTGGATCCATGGTCTTCCTCCCTGATCAGCCCTGCGGATACATCAAACTGGATCGAGACTTCAACTTCTTTCAGCAGATTTACTTCGCTTATGGCAGGCGGTTCATTTTCACCATTTGCTCTTCAGACTGGAAAGACCTATGCACCCATGGGCCCCACCAGTTTCAGTGTTAACTCCGTTTTCTTAGACGGCAGCACACTGGCTTCAGAAAACATTTTCTTTGTGCTGGGTGGGAATATGGATCCTGCTCCCAATGCTCTTGCTCTGGGAATGTGTTCTTCCGGGCAGATCGGCCTCTTGAATGATACAGCTGGTGTTGTATGGAGCGCAGACTTCGCAGGTTCACCCATATCTCCGTATCTGTCTCAGATAGAAATTGACCACGATGATCTTCCTTTTCCTGCAGCCATGACCTGTTCCGCCAGTGATGACGGGCTTCTTCTAGCATGGTTTTCAGGAGATGAATAATAGTCAGGCACTGGCAGGATCAATGGAGTACATACTCGCATGTTGTTGAGTCATGCGGAAATGTGGAAACAGGAAACATATCGGCCTGCAGTGATACCGATGGTTACTGGGTAGCCTGGCTTGAAGCGGGCAGCACTCAACCTGAAGTCAGATTTATTTCAAGGGAAACTGTTACCGGTATAGATCAGGAAGATTCAAGTTTGCCATATGGTGCAGTGAGTTTCTCTGTTTCACCGAACCCTGTGCGGGATCATGCTTCTGTGAATTTTTTGCAATCAGTGGCAACTCATTATCAGTTAAGTCTATACGATCTCTCTGGAAGAAAAGTTCTTGATATTGCATCAGGGCAGGGCGATGGATTCACAGGTGTTGTTTCTCTTGAGACTTTCCCAGGCGGTGTTTATATCATGAGACTGGTAACTCCCGATCTGGAAAGATCACTCCTGGTGCTTCATACAGGGAATTAACTTCCTGTTCTGAGGTTGCCGGAGAAGAAAGATCATGGCTTTCTATGAGGAATTCAGCCGTCATTCCATTTCCATTGCTTTCATGCCGTATCCTGAAGCATACACCAGAAAGATTGGATACTTCTGGCTCGCAGCGGGTATCGGTTTTGCATCAGCCAATCTGGACATAGATGAAGCAACAGTACTCTACACAACCACTGCCGAATACAGACAATAATTCAGAGATAATTTCTACACAAAGCTGGTTGCAGGTGGTCTCTTTGCTGATGTCTTCCAGAAGACATGCCATGGGTTCCAATCCTGCAGGTTGGTTTCGGTTGTGGCTTCTGATAGAAACATTCCAGACAACAATCTCAGTAGTCGTATCTTTCTTACAGCAGAGAGTCTGTTCCCTTGAAGAACAGAGCCACATCACCTCTGGGTGTGTAGATCCTCTGTTTTCCACTGCGGGTCAGTTCCAAAAGGCTCCTGTCATGGAATTTCACAAGATATGCACTCATAGACTGCGCACTTTTCAAATCATATTCTTTAAAATCTCTTGACTGTGCAGAACCGATTTCTGTCAGCTTCTTCAGGAAATTCTGCTGGCGATCAGTCAGCCCCAGAGAAGATATTTCCTCGGCTACTATCCGGTGAAGTGCCGCATATGCAAGGTCCTTCTCTATCTCTGTACTTTCTGGAATGTCGCGGGCAACAATTCCTGCAATATCACTTGCCCTGTTCAGTATGTACCTGATCTCTCCACCGCTGGCCTTGTATAAGGTATTTATCACCTCATGTGGCACAGGAGCCTTCTTGTTGCTAGAGAGTCTGAAGCATTCCACTCGCTTTTCCAGTATTCTGTGTACATCCCGCAGGGAGTGAGGGGCAAGCTTTATCACAGTGCCTGTGATTTTTTCGCTTATTCTCCTGTGATTTCTATTTGATCCCAGAGAATTTCTTATGCCAGTGGGGCCGATCAGTATGTGCAGCCAACCTGTTCTGTCCAGCAATGTATCCCGAACATCGTGCAGGATTTGAAAGAAGTGTTCTTCTTCAACATTATCCAGGTTGTTAATCAGTACCGTTATTTTTTTAAATCCCGCTTCAGCAGCCATGCGGGTAGTTTCTTCAAAAAGACTCTGGATTGTCTGCAGGGGAACCGTAACTGGCTCCGTAGGGGTTTTTGTTCTGCTTACGCCTCCACCAAAGCCGGCAATACCAGCGGAGGCGTTCCAGCTGATAATGTGGGTTTTGCGCAGGTATCCTTCAACTTCGGTATATCCTTTTTTCTTAACACAGTCAGGCGATAATGCTGCAAGTGATCTTAAAACTCCACCAAGAATAGAGAACAGAATATCTGTAGCAGTGCTGTTGTTCTGAACCTCGACTACTCTCTGTGCAGGAAGAATTGCTGAATTATGCTGTTTCATAATCAGATACTGGGTCTGATTCACAAAGGAGGTTTTTCCAACACCTACAGGACCTTCAACAAATATGGCTCCTCTATCTTCACTGAGGAGAAAACTGCCCAGCTGATCTTCAAGCAATTCCCTGTTTACATACAGCTTGGAATCATCCTCTGAGACACCAAGGTGGACAGTGTGGTAGGGGTTTCTAGAGAAACCGTATTCTTGCCATATGTTATGAATCCCCATAATTGTAAAGTACCTCCCAAGGAATTCGATTTATAAAGTAATAATAACTTTACAAACTAATACGAGCTTTGTCAAGGTTGCTGAATGGTTC
>JAGLDB010000248.1 GCA_023145935.1 Candidatus Sabulitectum sp.
ATAGCTGTGATGCACAACGGCAGTATCATCGAGCATGGCACCCATGATGAACTCATGGCAGCAGGCGGTAAGTACAGAGAAATGTACACCATACAGGCTCATGCTTACAAATGAGCTTACATTTTGTGGTTTTGAACCTGCAGCATCAACATAACCATCTGACTGTATCACAAAACGACGTACATTTTAATTATCCAGACCTTCATCGGGCTGAACTATTTTATTCCAGATCTCCACTGATCGAAACTATTACATATGCTCCTGCGCTGGTGGCTCTTTTAAACACATCTCCGTTTTGGTAGATGGTTACCGTGATAGAGCCGGTTTCTCCCAGGTTCTGGGCGTGGAGATAGACATAATCGCCAGGCTCTGCCGATAAAGAATGGGACCATGGTAGACCAACATTGGTTACTTGTGAAATCCCACCACCACCGTTCTCATAGGTGATGCTGACGGCTTCGGCACTTCCAATAACCTCGTACCTGACGTCAATGGAAGTATCAAACGGGTTGGAGCATGCCACAAGCAAACACAAAAACAAAAAGGAAAAAAATACCTTCATACATAGCCTCCTTATTGCCTTATTATACAGGTCATGACAGGTTGTGCATATATACAGCTGTTGAAAGGAAAATGGTGAATATTTCTATTCTTGTTATTGCAGTATTTGCGTTCTGTTCCGGTGCTGCAGCCAACCGATCATTTTACCGGTATCTGGATCTGACTCCAACGATGGATCTGCTGCCCAGGGCGGAGATTGACAGTTTTACTGCCGAAAACATTATTTGTTTTCAACTGACTGTGAACGGCGATACACTGGATATTGTTAAGATTGACCGGGGTGAACCAGTATTGGTGTACAACTTTCCAGCGGGCTTCTCGGTTGTAACTGATGATTTCCTTGTTACATGGTCGGGAAGGTTGGACCAGACATACGGTTACAGAATAGCATTGAATGAGCAGGGTCTTCCTGTTCAGCTTTCCAGCCTTTCCGGTAGTCCATTTATGGAATGGACATGGAAGAATGACTCCACTGTAACCGCTTTTTCGCTTGATTCCCTGGGGAACCATGAGAATATCGATCTTCTTCCGAACCATACAGGCTCTGCTATCCGTCTGGATCATCATGGAGATCTTGTTTATTTCAAGTACGGTACTGTTTCTGCATCTGGCTGGCAGTATACGCTGAACAAATTACACAGAGTGGTTTCCAGATGTGCCATTGATGTTACGGGTGAGAATATCAGTACTTCGGATGGTGTTGCTGAAACCAGGTATTACTATGATTCATCGGGAAACCTCTCTTCAACAAGATTGCTGAACATAAATGGCAACCTGTTGCCTGAAAGATATGAAACAGCCGTTGCCGGCAACTACGAATTTGACAGCAATGGAGTTGTTGTTAATCAGGTGAAGATTGCCTTTACTGAGCGGTTGTATGATGAGAATTCTCTCTATATCGTTGAACGGTACTACGCCATAGACGGGAACATTGTTCAGAATCCTTCCGGAGTGGCTTCCACCGTGTACAGGAGGGGTATTTTGGGCGGGATATCAGAATCTATCTGGCTGGATATAGATGGGAATAGAGTTGAGGTTGGGGGTATATCTGTAACCCGGAGGCTGTTTAATGAACAGGGAAGGGTTATTGAATCATCCACTTATAATGCTGATCTGGAGATTGCAGACTTTCCCGGCGGGTTTGCATACACACGCTTTTCCTATACGGAAGACGGTGAGCCTGAGCTTATTTCATACTACAACAGTGGTGGTCTGCCAGTGGTTAACTCATCTCTGGGGTGTCATGCCAGAAGTTTTGTCTATGATTCCAGTGGCGCCTGTGTGGAACTCCGTTACCTTGATACCGCTTACGATCTTATTAACCTTGCAACGGGCTATGCCAGGGTTGTCTCTGTTTTTGATCGGAATGGTGATCTTGTTGAACACCTTTTTTATGATCAGAACGGGGTGGAGGTTATCCAATAAAAAAGGGGCGGTTAACCCGCCCCTTTTGGGTCTGATCTTTTCTATTCAAATCCCGGCAGCGCGCCGTAGAATACTCTGGGGTAGTCTTCAGGATTTTCATCATAGCATATAAAGCTTTCTCCACTTATAACTACATCCCATTTTTCTGCTGCTTCTCCTGCATCAATAGCCGCTGTGAAAAGCAGGTTACCTTCAAGGTCGAACACATCGAATATAGCAGCCCTTGCTTCACCTTTTGTTACCCACAGGCGATCAAGGTCATCAATTGCCATTTTGCTTATTGCAGCTCTGTATGTATCAGGTTCCCAGTTTGCCATTGAAGGAGGCATTCCCTGGGCGATCATTCTAGCGTTAACTATTTCCGCCTCAAGATCGATCTCGGACTGTGTTTTCTCAACTCTTTCGTAGTCTTCGTTCACATAGGTGAAGATCTCTTCACCTTCCGGGGTCCATGCAGTGTATGAGTACTCTTCAGTGGACATCTGCGATGTGAACACTCTGCCATCATCTGACGCTGCAAAAAGGGCTACGTCACTTGCAATTGAACTGAGATCGGCAGGGTTGAAGGGAGACATCTGTGAGTAGTAAACAACCGTGGGAATGGAACTGTCCATTCCCCACTTTGCAACGGTGAACCCCATGAACATTCCGTCTTCACCTTGCTCAAAGTCTGGTTTCATTCCAATGATCTCCATGCCCTCAATTGCAACCAGCTGTGCAGGTGGAGAGGGAACAAAGGCTATCGCTTCTGAGACAAGATCATAGTTTTCATCAAAATAGACCAGCTTTAAACCCATGCCATCTGCAACAACAAGACCGCCTTCAGGGCGAAAAGCCATGCCCGCAGGCAGAAGGAATTCGCCAGGGCCACTACCGTCTCGGCCTACAGTTCTAATGAATTCACCTGCAGGAGTAAACATCGCTACATTGGCCTTCTGTCCATCGAGAATTGCGATATCACCCGCAGGGGTGAAGCAGGCTTCGATTATTACACCGAAGACAAAGTTGCTGTCACCGAGTTCAACACCGAT
>JAGLDB010000249.1 GCA_023145935.1 Candidatus Sabulitectum sp.
GGTTGTTTCTTTATGAAGCTTGTTTGTGCTGAACGAACACCTTATTTATGCTTTCTTCCCAACTCTGGATTCAAGGAGTTTAACAAGAGCCTGAATGTCAAATCCGGAATCTACTACTCTTGCAGGTATGATGTGGAACAGTTTGGGCATTGGATAGACAAGTATGTATTTTTCATTTTGCCTCCATTTGAGCAGCTTTTCCCACCTGATAATTCCACCACCGTCAGCTGTTGTAAAGTTAATTCCTTCATCTGTTAATTGAACGGTCACTGGTTCCTGTATGGCTTTGTATTTTCTGTATTGTCTTTTCGCAAGGAAGGGCATGGCGATCAGCCTTCCGGGTACAAGAAGAAGAAAGATTCCTATAAGCCCTCCAGAAGCTCCTGCACTGATAATTTCCAGCCCGCTGAATGCAGTCAGCATCAGAGCCATAGTCACAATTGCATATACAGTTGCCTTTCCTGGTGTGATTTTGTGAAAGAGCTTCATTGCACCAGCATAATCATCTTCTGTGATTGTATAGGTTGTTTCCATAGGTTCTGCTTTCCGGGTAAAATATTTGTCTTGTGCTTCCAGGGGGTAATCTATTCCTGTACTTTTACAGCATCAGTTCGTTCACTGTTTTCATATCTAATCGTAGCATAATGAAAAAGGAAAGAAACGCATACTCATTTTTATGAAGTATGGAAGTGTGACTGCTGAGATCCAGGTTCATGTGCTGTGGGCAGTTGATATCTCAGGCAAACCTGGAAACTTACTTGACAATTTGAGTTTTCTCACAATAGTTCCAACATGAATTTACTAATACTATTTATAGCGCTTTGCGGTTTTTCTGTGGAGAGAGCGGACCATACGCCGGTTATTGACGGCGAGATCAATGACTTGTGCTGGCAGTCGGTAGAGCATGTGGGTGGAGACTTCACTGCATTCCGTCCCCGAGCTGATGTGCCACTGTCACAGCCTACAGATGTTTTGCTTTCCTACGATGATGAATTTCTTTACATATGCGCATTTATGCATGATCCATCCCCTTCAGAAATAATCCATCAGCTTGGAGCCCGGGACGAGGATCAGCCTGTGGATAAGTTCTATGTTTACATCGACACATTTAACGATAATGCAAATTGTTTTGTTTTTACTGTTACCGTTGACGGTGTTCAGATGGATTCCCGGCGAACTGAAGTAAACGGAGAAGACAGAAACTGGGATGCCGTGTGGAATTCTGCGGTTGCCATGAATGATTCCGGCTGGACCGTGGAGATGGCTTTGCCGTTTTCCATTCTGAGATACTCTCCAGCTGAAGAGCAGGTCTGGGGTATGAACTTCGGCAGAACTATTTCATCCACAAACGAAGCAGGATACATGTTTCGCATGAAGGAGCAGGGTGGCACAGATGTCTCCTGTTTTGGGGACCTGACAGGTTTGTGTGGTCTGCCCTCCAGTCACAGGATTGAGATTCGGCCTTTTGTTGCAGGCAGACTGCAGTTTGGCGGAGGAGACGGCCTGTTCAGCCACTCCTGGGGAACTGCAGGCGTGGATCTGAAAATTCCACTTACCATGCAGACTGTGCTGGATGTTACGGTCAATCCCGATTTTGGTCAGATCGAATCCGACGCAGATCAGGGAAACATCTCTCACTGGGCACCATGGCTCCGAGAGAAAAGACCCTTTTTCATGGAGGGTACCGAGATATTTGATATGCCTTTCAACATGTTCTATTCACGCAACATCGGTTCAGTTGCGTGGAATGGTGAGCTTATACCTATTCTCGGCGGTGCCAAGATCACGGGAACTTCAGGTAAATTGAGGTACGGTTTTCTTGAAGTGGTTACCGGCAGAGTATGGGAAGATGATACTACTCTTGTAGAGAGCGCAACTTCTTACAGTGTTGGATCACTGCTTGAGGAATTCAGCCCCGGGAATTGGATGAAGATCTCAGCAACCAGTGTGGATATACCCGGCCAGGAGGGTGAAGACTACTCTTACGGACGGTCGGGTTCTTTCAGTGGAATGTTAACTGTGAAGGAATACTTTGAGTTTAAGAGCAAACTTGGCCTTACCTGGAACAGATTCCAGGAGGACTCGGAGAACCTGGCATTCAGGGTGGACGCAGGTTACTTCCGTGAACACTTTGATATGAACTTTCGTATGGAGAGAATTGGTGAGGAGTTCAACCCTTCCTCTATGGGCTATGTGCAGGGAAACGGAACGACTTCGTATTCAGCCTATTCAAGCGTATCCCTTGATTTTGATTCTGGAACTCTGGATGGCATGTGGTTCGGTATTAACCCCAGGTACAGCTTGGATTCATCCGGTAGAAATACAGGCAGTGGAGTGAATTTATGGGCTGGTAGTTCTACTATCAGCAGATATCATCTGAATTGCTGGTCTGATTACAATGATCGCTGGTTTGATTCCTATGAGGGCCCTTCAGGAAGATGGTACAACAGCGGATTCTCCGGTGGGGTTTCATTATCTACAGATTACAGAAAACCACTTGCAGGATGGGCAAGCGCAAATCGGAGCACATACCTTGATTCACAGATGAAACGATTCTCACTGGGTCTTAAGATAAAACCCACCTCTGTTCTTTCTTTTGATGTGGAGCCATCCTTGAGAATTCAGGATGCAGCCACCAGATACAACTGGTCGGAAGAGTTGTGGGAGAAAACGAACTCAGACTGGAAGTCGCTAAGCATCACCGCTTCATACATGGTGACGCCATTAATGAGGATAAGACTGAACGGCCAGATCTCCAGATTTGAGAGAACCTGGGATACAGAGTCTTCTTCCTACATAAGCGACAACATATGGGCGAATCTTCTTTACAGCTGGGAATATCTTCCCGGGAGCTGGTTCCATTTCCTTATTGGCGAGGTAAGCGAAGATGAAGAGGATCCTGAATTTACCGCTTACGCAAAACTCACCCGCTTTTTTTAACTGATCTTCCAGAATTCCCACTACACCATTAGCTGAGCTTGC
>JAGLDB010000025.1 GCA_023145935.1 Candidatus Sabulitectum sp.
CCGCTTTAATCCGCGGATTATCTCACACGCCTTTTCAGGAGTAAGATTACCGTATGGCTTGCCGTTTACCAGCATAGCAGGCGCCTGATCGCAAAGGCCAATACATGAGGTGGTCTCTATTGTCAGGAAAGAATCTTCTGTGGTTTCAAATGGTGCAATGCCGAATTCTTCCACAAGAGCACTTAAAACATCTCCCTGACCTGCCATAGCACAGCTGATCGTACTGCAAACCCTTACTATATTCTTTCCACGAGGGCTGGAGCTGAAGAAACTGTAAAAACTTACCACGCTGTACACCTGGCCCGGGCTGACCCCGGTTGCCTGGGCAACAGCATCAACTGCCTCTGCGGGGATATAGCTGAGCTCTTCATTAACCTTTGTGAGTATCTGTAAAACACTTTCCCGACCATCACCAAACTCGCTGATGCACTCGGCAACTATCTCAAGAGGATTGCGTGTCATTATTATGTCCCTTCAAAAGTACTTCTCTGATATTTTCAGCAAGCGCACCGGGAGAAAGAGGCTTATCCAGTAACCTGGACACTGGAAAATAATCAGGATGGTCTTCCAGCTTGAAGGAATACCCAGTTGCCTTCTCCATAGAGTTCAGCATGATAACTGGTACATGGCTATCAAGCTCCAGAGAAATAGTTCTTGCAATGGAAAAACCCTCATCAGCATCATCCAGCATGACATCAACAACAACGATATCCGGTTTGCCTTCTTCAACCATTCTCAGACCCATAACCCCTGTTGAAGCGGTCTGAACATCATACCCGCGGGAATCAAGAAAAACACTGTTTGCCTGGGCATAATGAGGATCGTTGTCAATTAGCAGAACTCTTGTTCTATCCGTCATGATTCCACCTTTCACTGAATCAATATTCATTTACACCCCTGCAATGCGGTAATTTACATAATCACGGGGGGTATTCAGATTGATAAACGATTCCAGTCTTGGATCAAACAATCTGATCTCATCCTCACCTACCTCTGCAACGGTTGCAAACTCAAAGAAACCTGTAACTTTAGCACCGCCTGAATCAATATACTTCTCTATTATCCCGGAAGTTGAGCGACTGTAAACTGCGCATAAAGGTTCATAAAACCCTCTGACCACCGGGACCACAACATCCGTTCCAGCAGCAACCTTTGAAGCAAGGTGTCTGATAAGCTCTTTACGCACAAACGGCATATCGCATCCGATCACTAATGCATGCGGGTTTTCAGACCTCAGCAGACCGGACAAGATCCCTACCAGTGGACTTCTGGCGTGCCTGACATCTTCCACAATCCTGACATCTGTTCGCAAGATTTCAAGATCTCTACCGGCAATGATGATCTCTCCAAATAAATTTCCGATCCTGTTGATCATGTGATCCATTACTGTTCCCCCCGACACAGGCAGAAGGTGCTTTGGAAAACCCATTCTTCTGGATTCCCCTCCTGCAAGTATGATCAGAGATACCCCCTTGAAGATCACAGTCCAAGCCTCCATTTGCTGGAATACACATTCATCCTGTTTCCCCGTACAAAACCACAGAGACAAATTCCCAGCTGCTCTGCCTTCTCCACAGCTTGAAGAGTGGGTGCAGAAACAGCAGCGATCACAGGGATGCCTGCTCTTGCAGCTTTACTTATGAATGCAGCTGGAACCCTGCAGGAGAGGATCAGTATCATGTGCTGTAATTCAAGGTCTTCAAGGCATGCATGGCCGATAACCTTCTGCAGTGCTGCTGTGCGACTCACATCCTCTGCTGCGCAAAGAATTGAATCGCCGCTGCTAATTGCCGCAGAGTGGGTTGCTCCTGTTTTCAGAAAAACTTTTCCACCTGTAATAAATTGCGCAACCCGGGTGCAAACAACCTCTGAAGTAGTAACAAAATCAGATTCCACAGGGGCCGGTTCTGCCGTGTGGGTTTGTTCCAGCTCAATGTACATCCTGCTTGCGCTCTGCTCCATGAGTACCGGTTTCTCGCCCCACAGAATGTAGCCTTCGGTCACCAGATATCCGTATGCAAGCCAGAGAAAGTCCCCTGGAGAGCAGACAATATCAAAGGAATACCCATCACTCAATTCAATGGTAAGAACAGTCTGATTGGCAAGTGTGTCAGTGCGTTCCAGTACTCTTCCACGATGGACCGTGGCAATTCCTATTCTATCCGTATAACCTGGCACGCTGCCACCTTAAGTTCCGGAATCATAGCTTTGGGGTCGAGAGCATCATTTGTAAGGACATTTGCAGCAGCTTCCGCAAAATGGAACGGTACGAATACCGAACCAGCAGCAACCATCTCAGTGGATCTCACTACGGTTTCGATCTCGCCCCTCCTTGTCTTTAACCTTACCGGCCCGCCATCGACAAGACCCAACCTCTTTACATCTTCAGGATGTAACTCTGCATAAGCACCACTTACAAATTCATTCAGCGCATCTACTCTTCTTGTCATGCTTCCTGTGTGATAGTGAAAGAGAATCCTTCCTGTGGAAAGAATGAACGGGTACTCTGAATCCGGAGATTCCGCAGGTGGAATAAAATCTACCGGATGAAATCTTCCCCTGCCTCGTTTGAATTCACCCTTGTGGAGATACTCTGTGCCGGGATGCTTTTCATCAGGGCATGGCCATTGCAGACCTGTCTCCACTATTCTGTTGTGATGAATGCCACCATAGATAGGCGTAACACTGGCAATTTCATCCATGATCTCAGATGGGTTGGAATAGTCCATGGGATATCCAAGAGCTGTGGAAAGTTCACAGATGATCTTCCAGTCAGCCTTCGCTTCACCTGGTGCGTCAAGTGCCTTTCTAACCAGAATCACTCTTCGTTCTGTGTTTGTAAAAGTACCGTCTTTTTCTGCAAAAGAAGCGGCAGGCAGAACCACATCAGCCTTCTCGGTAGTCTCTGTAAGAAAAATATCAAAAACAACAAGGAATTCAGCTGCATCAAGGGCTTTTCCAGTATGATTCAGATTGGGATCTGAGACCATTGGATTCTCACCCATAATTATGAGAGCTTTTATGGCTCCATTCCCAACTGAATCAATAATTTCCATTGCAGTAAGCCCGGGATCACTGCTCAGTTTCCTTCCCCATATCTTCTCGAACTTTTCTCTGGTTTTTGGATCAGCAACCTTCTGATACCCGGGATAAACATCGGGAAGCGCTCCCACATCGCAGGCTCCCTGAACATTGCTCTGTCCGCGAAGAGGGTTCACACCACCGGAACGCCTGCCTGTATTCCCGGTAAGCATGGAAAGATTTGCCACTGAAAGAACATTGTCTGTTCCAGTGATGTGCTGGGTAATTCCCATGGCGTAAACGATGGATGACACTTCAGCCTCTGCGAAGATCCTGGCTGCCTCTTTTATCTTCTCTGCGGGAATTGTTGTTATCTCTTCAACCCGGTCAGGGGTGAAATGCTTCACAACCTGGTTGACGGCCTCAAAGTCCATGGTTCTCTTTTCAATGTAATCTCTGTCATGAAGATTCTCATTGATGATCACATTCATCATTCCGTTCAACCAGGCAACATCTGTTCCGTTCTTCGGCCTGAGCCACAGAGTAGCATCTTTTACGAGATCAATCCTCCGGGGATCAACAACGATAAGTTTTGCCCCATTCCTTTGAACAGCCCGTTTAATCACAGAGGCAATAACCGGGTGAGTTTCCGTTGTATTTGAACCGGTAACAAGGATACACTTTGCATACTCAAGCTCTGCAATAGAATTGGTCATGGCTCCTGAACCAAAAGCTGCTGCCAGGCCTTCAACTGTGGAAGCATGGCATAGCCTTGCACAATGATCTACATTGTTTGTGCCTATACCAGCTCGCATCATCTTCTGAAACAGATAATTCTCTTCGTTTGTAACACGGGCGGAAGAAAAACCGGCCACTGCATCTCCGCCGAACTCATCCCTGACGGCACTGATCTTTTTAGCAACCAGTCTAATGGCCTCTTCCCATGTGGCCTCAACCAACCTGCCGTTCTTCCTGATAAGCGGAGTTCTTAACCTGTCATCCCTGTTAACAAATGTGTGCCCAAAGCGACCTTTAACGCAGGTTGAGCCAAAATTGGGAACTATGTCTGCACCCTCTACCTTTACCAGCTTGTTTTGGTGAACCCAAAAATCCAGCTGACATCCCACACCGCAGTAGCCACAGGTTGTCCGGGTTACTTCGGCCTTCCAGTGTCTGACTCCGGGAGATTCTTTTTCAGACAAAGCTCCTGTGGGACATACCTGAATGCACTCTCCACAACCGTCACAAGCGGAATTCTGCCATTCAGAGACACCGGTTCCCACTTTCATCAAGCTGCCACGGTGAAGAGCTGCGATAATACCTTTGCCCTGAATATCACTGCAGGCTCTTATGCATCTTGTGCACATGATACATTTCGATGGATCGTACTGAAGTACAGGTGAAGAACAGTCAATGGGTTCAAGCTGTTCTACGGTGTTCTCAAACATCCTTGAGCGAGCGTCCAGATCGAGATCATAGGCAACATCCTGCAACTGGCAGTCACCTGCCTGATCACAGACCAGACAATCGCAGTTGTTTGCTGCAAGCAGAAGATCAACCAGAACCTTCCTGGCCTCCACCACCGGTTCGCTTTCAGTAAGAATGACCATTTCATCAGCCACGGGAGTAACACATGAAGGGGCAAGAGTATTCCACCCCTGAACTTCAACAACACATACACGGCAGTTACCTGCGGTGTCCAGTTTGCGGTGATGGCACAGTGTTGGAATTTCTATACCTGCTGCAAGACATGCTTCCAGAATAGTTGAACCGGAAGGTGCGATGTGTTTCCTGCCGTTGATAGTAATGTTCAGATCTGCCATCATTCACCACCTTCATGGGTACAGTTACCACCGTGAAAGTCTGTGAAATTACTTACTATATCAACAAAACAATTTGCTGCAGTCTGTCCAAGACCACACTTGCTCGTTGTTTTCATCACACGGGTAAGTTTAAAGAAACCATCAAGCTCTTCCATGCTGTCAATCTCACCGGATATGATCATTTCAATCGCTTTCTGCAACTGCAGAGTACCCTCCCTACAGGGAGTACACTGACCGCATGATTCGTGAACAAAAAAATCCATGAAATTATCAAGAACATCTATCATGCTTACTGTATTATCAAAAACAATAACTGAGCCTCCCGGGGGAAGATCTTTGAAAGACAGTGACCGATGAACATCAGATGCAGGAACAGTAGTTCCACTTGCACCACCAACCTGAACAGCCTGCACATCTTCTGCCCCGGCCAGTTCAAGAAGATCACTTAGAGGAGCCCCCATGGGAAGCTCGTAAACACCCGGTTTCCCAACATCTCCAGAGATACTGAACAGCTTGGTTCCTGCGCATTCCCCTGAACCAAGATCGTAGTACCATTCAGCCCCGTTCAGAATGATGTGTGGAACAGCACAGAAGGTCTCTACATTATTTATCACTGTGGGTTTGTTAAGGTAACCGCTGATTACAGGGTATGGGGGTTTGTTTCTCGGCATACCGCTTCTGCCCTCAAGGCTTTCAATAAGAGCAGTCTCCTCTCCGCAGATATATGCCCCGGCCCCGTGCCTGAGCTCAATGTAAAAATTGAACCCGCTGCCCTGGATATTCTCTCCAAGAAGTCCTCTATCCGTAAGTGTCCTTCTGGCTTTCTCAATTGCTGGAATAAGATATGGGTACTCTGCTCTGAGGTAGATGATCCCTTTAGAGCCACCGATGGCGTAACCTGCTATGGTCATGCCTTCCATGAGCCTCTGGGAATATTTCTCTATGAGTATCCGGTCTTTGAATGTTCCCGGTTCACCTTCATCTGCGTTGCATATCACATACTTCACAGGGGAACTGGCGGCAGCTGCAAAACTCCACTTGACTCCGGTTGGGAAACCGGCTCCACCGCGACCTCTTATGCCTGAATTGCGAATCTCCACAACAACATCAGACGGATCCATTGCAAGAGCCCTGGTCAGCCCGGCACCAAATTCCGGCTGACTATCAGCCAGTAGAACTTTCTTCTCCATAATCCTTCCATTCCATCCACTGCCGGCAGGAACACTAAATATCAGGAATGCTTATCTTCCTGGCCTTAATTATCCGGGACCCACCTGGAAGCATAAGTTCAGTATTGCTTTTGCAGTAGAATGTCAGCCCTTTGAACGAAAACACATACTTGTGCCATTTGGTAAAAACGCCTCCTGCGGCAATCACCACAAGGGGGCTGTCAGCCAGCACAAGAACTTTCTGAAATTCTTCGGGATCAAGTTTGATGATTGAACCTATTGCCTTGACAGCATTAGCCATTGACGCATAATATCCTGCAGCTCCTACGGCTCCAACACCTGCTGTACTCATACAAAACCTCCGTTCACTGATATTTTTGAAAGGAAACCCAGTCTGTCTGTGTTCAAGAGTAGCATTCCCTCTGCTGAAGATATAACAGCATGTGAGGCCTCCGGGCAGGTGACTGTACTATTCAAGGAAAAACTGCTTGGACTGCCGATTATTCTCAATGGGGTTCCACGGAAACCGGCAAAGAAAGATTTCGGGTTGGAGCTTCCCTTACAACACTCTTGAAAGTTCTCTCAGTGATCTTCTGTTCTTCACAATATGAACAGTTACCGAGGCAGGAGCCTTTTCCAGTGCATTGACAATTCTCGGCTTGCTTCTGGAGGAGTAATTCCAGATCCACTTCATAAAATCAAAATTAAATCTCTCAGGGCATCCTTCAGGCATGTCATCCCGAACCCTGCCCCAGTTCAGGATCACCCGTTTCAGAACTCCCAGTGAACAGGTAAGTCTGCCGTAATCAAGAAAAATCACCGTATCGGCGTACTGTATGCGAATATCTATGGTTCCCGAGTAATTTCCATCCATGATCCACTCAGGCCTCTCAGCAAGCTCAAGAACCACAGGCAACCATTTATCTCGAGGCGTCTCCACCCACCCGGAATTCCAGAAATACAGGTCGAGATGAATGAGTGAAATGCCGGTCTTTTTAGAAAGCAGCTTCGCAAAGGTTGTTTTTCCTGCTCCACCCGATCCCAGAACAAGAATTCTTTTCATAAAAGAATGCCGCCCTACAGAAAGGGCGGCAATTTATACACTCTTCCCGGTATCAGGTACTAATACCTGTAATGCTCAGGCTTGTAGGGTCCGTCAACCGGTACGCCAATGTAATCAGCCTGAAATTTCGAGAGCTTTGAAAGCTTGACTCCAAGCTTGTCAAGGTGAAGTCTCGCTACTTCTTCGTCAAGGATCTTTGGAAGCATGTATACACCAACCGCAGGTCTTTCTTCAGCCAGGGCAATCTGTGCCAGACACTGATTGGTGAAACTGCTGCTCATCACGAAGCTCGGATGACCTGTTGCACATCCGAGATTTACAAGACGGCCTTCAGCAAGAAGATAAATGGAGTGCCCATCAGGGAAGAGGAATCGGTGTACCTGAGGTTTGATCTCGATCTTCTGCACGCCAGGCCAGTTTTCCAGCTCTTCAACCTCTATCTCGTTGTCAAAGTGACCTATGTTGCACACAATGGCCTGATCCTTCATGCCACTGATATGCTCTGCTGTGATAACTCCGCAGTTGCCGGTTGTTGTTACAAAAACATCTCCCCTGGCAAGAGTATCCTCCATTGTTGTAACCTCATAGCCCTCCATAGCAGCCTGCAGAGCGCAGATTGGGTCTATCTCTGTTATCAGTACCCTTGCACCAAGCCCACGCATGGACTGGGCACAGCCCTTGCCCACATCCCCATAACCGGCAACTACTACTGTTTTACCTGCTATCATGGTATCAGTGGCCCTTTTGATCCCGTCTGCAAGAGATTCTCTGCATCCATAAAGGTTGTCAAATTTGCTCTTTGTTACCGAGTCATTCACATTGTATGCAGGGAAAAGAAGCTTTCCTTCTTTCATCATCTGATAAAGACGATGAACTCCTGTGGTGGTTTCTTCACTTACACCGATCATCTCCTCTGCAACGCCAGTCCAGAACAGTGGAGCCTTTTCAAGACCATCAATAAGATTCTCACGAAGCCTTACCAGGTCCTCGGGACCCTCTCCAACAGCAGGCAGTTTCCCCGTTGTTTTGTATTCCTTCTCAAGTTCAACACCAACATGGATCATCATGGTGGCATCGCCACCGTCATCCACTATGAGGTTGGGCCCCTTACCTCCGGGAAATGTCAGAGCCTGCCTTGTACACCACCAGTATTCTTCAAGAGTTTCACCCTTCCAGGCGAATACAGGATAGCCGCTCCGGGCAATTGCCGCTGCAGCGTGATCCTGTGTGCTGAAAATATTACAGCTTGCCCATCTTACATCTGCTCCAATTGCATCCAGAGATTCTATTAGAACAGCAGTCTGAATTGTCATATGAAGAGAACCCGTAACTCTAAGACCATCAAGAGGTCTTTCAGTACAGTACTTCGTTCTCACAGAAACAAGCCCCGGCATCTCGTGTTCGGCTATATCCATCTCGCGTCTACCGTAATCAGCCAGAGATATGTCTCTTACTTTGTAATCCATTATTTTTCTCCTTTCGTTCCCGCAATGGCGAAAACTGTTTCTTTATTGAATTCTTCCTCTGCTACTATCGAAAGCCCCGATTCGATCATGAATCCTCTTATTACCTTACTTGCGAAACCAGGCCACAGATCACCCTGTTTATCCTTGAACTCAGTATTTGAATGCTCCACCAGATCAACAATAACCAGATTGCCTCCGGGCTTAAGAACTCTTACAGCTTCGGATACAGCCTGAGCTGGATTTCCTGAATGGTGAAGAAGCATATGCATGAATACTGCTCCGGCAATGGAATTCCCTTCAGGAAGATGTTCCGCATCCCCAAGCCGGAGTTCTACCCGCGTATCAAGCTTTTCTGATGTGACGTATTTTAATGCACTGCTCAACATTTCCCGGGAATTATCCACAGCAAGAACTTTGTTAAAACGAGAAAGAAGGAATGGGATCATACTGCCCTGCCCTGTTCCCACTTCAAGAACAAGCTCTTTCTCTCCCAGATATTTTTTAATGAATGGCATGTATTCACTGGTATGAGGCATGCCGCTGCTTATGTCTTTCCATCTCTCTTCTCCCACTGCATCAAAAAACTCTCTGGAGTTGTCTCTTCTAGTTGCATGACAGTGAGCCAGCCTGTTCATGTCTTCTTTGAATCCATCCAGTTCCGCTCTGTTCTGGAATGCTGTCCTCACAAGTTCTTCAACAAGTGGATTCCCTTTTCTACTAGAGTAAAAAACCCAGTTGGCACGACCTGAACGGTGAACCACTGAAGCATCCAGCAGCAACTTCAGATGATGACTTACATTGGACTGAGACAATCCGAGTACGGAAACGATCTCAGAAACATTCAGCGGCCCCATCTCCAGAAGAAGAGTGATCCGAAGCCTGTTTCTCTCTGCAAGCGCCCTGAATATTTTTTCCATTTTCATTTCCATGACATTACTATATGAACAAGTATTGATATAGTCAAGACTCACTCACACTATTGGCTAACGACTGCATTTCTTTTAGTATTGTGCAGCAAGTGTTATTTGGAGGTTCAAATGACTGGAGGGATAGTTCTGCCATTAAAAGAAATTACCGGGTCTGCCAAGTCATCTGAAAACCATATGTCTGCTGCGGTTATCCCTGGGGAAAAGCGCAAGGTTGCAGTTTTATCATTCAAGATAAACGGTTTAGATGAACGCTCTGAAATCATCAGGGAAAATTCTCGGAACAGGATCATGACACTGGCCATGGATGAATTGTCCTCATCCATCAGAGCTTTCGACGGAAAACTAATTAATAGCGGACAAGACAATATTATCGGTGTATTCGGCACCGTTCATACAACTGAACATCTGTGTCATCGTGCTGTAGACTGTTGTTTCAAAATGATGAATAGTCTCAACTTGATAGAAAATAGCATTGACATCAAAAGCAGACATCTTCACCTTTCCGGTTCTGCAGGTGTTGCCTGGGGATTTGCGACTATCACGCCTGCTACCAATGAAGACATCAGAATAAATGGAGATTGCATTGATATGTCTCTCTCTCTCCTTAAACACGCCCCTCCGGGTTACATTCTGGTATCACAAAGTGCCATGGAATCATGCGTGAACTGGTTTTCTTGGAAATTATCCCCTATGCTGAAAAACAGCTGGATTCCAAAGAAGAAGGAGAAGAAGAAAGACTCCCATCTGATCCACCCTCATTTCAGCAGAGTTCCCTTTCTAGGCCGAAAAAATGAATTGAACCAAATACGATCAGCCTTCAACTCATATCTCAAGTGGTTCAACCACCCTGCTGTTTTCGTCTCCGGTAAGCCAGGCTCAGGTAAATCCCGTTTTGTTGAGCATTTTCTCTCTGGAATTTCTTCTGACGACGCCCATATTGTCCACTTGCAAAACAGGCTTTGGGATCAGCCTCCTCTGGGCACATGGCTGCCTCTAATGAAGAAAGGCACATTTGACCCTTACGGAACAGTCATGGCGGAAATCAGAAGGCTTCGCTCCTCAGGGAATCTTATTCTTGTTGTGGAAGATATTCACTGGGCTGATGCTGCTTCCGTTAAGCTTCTTAATCAGCTGAGTCGGGCTTTCATCGATGCCGGTGTTTTTCTAATTGTTACTTCAAGAGATGATGTTGATGGATATTTAGAGGAATCTGCCGAGAAGATCCTGATGAAGAATTTTACCCGGAGAACAGTGATCAGCCTTCTTAAAAGCATTCTGGGTACAGCGGAGAAAGCAGAAGATCAGCGATTTGCCGATTTCCTTCTGAAGAGTACAAGCGGCAATCCTCTGCTTCTTATAGAATCAATACTTCATGCTGCAGAAACAGATGTTATAGGAAGAAATATCAGCAATTCATGGTTTATTGACAAAAAGCTCCAAAGTGTTCTGTCAGAAGCATCAGAATCTTCTCTACATGCCAGGATGTCAGTTCTGAGACCCTCTGAAAAGTTTGCCCTTCAGGTGGCTTCCGTGCTTGGGAACGGATTCAATGGTGATCTTTTCAGCAAACTTTTTGCAGGACTTGGCAGGAAATCCGCAAGACAGCTTCTTTCTCAGCTGCTTGGCACTGGTTTCTTAACAATTGACGAATATGGATCTTATCAATTCCTGAATTCCTTTATGGCCGAGACCGTTTACGATACTATCCTGCAGGAAAACAAAGTTGTTATTCACAAAAAAGCAGCGGAACTGATCTCTAAAGGGATCAGCCCTGACCAGAATAGTGCAATTTCCATATCAATTTCAAGACACTTCATTGAATCCGGTTCCGGCAAGGAATCACTGCCCTGGCTATTGTGTGCTATGGAACAGTATCTTGATGTTACAGAGCTGAACAAGGCAGAAAGTCTTTCCTGTGAGATCCAGAGAAGGCTCTCGAAAGAAAGCACTTATTCAAATACCTCAGGGTATCTTGATATGCGTCTTTACATACTTATGGGAAAATTTCAGCTGGCTCTAAACACCGCAGAAAGGATTCTTCCTTTCTTTGAAGGCCGGAAACTCGGTATAATCTATCATGTTATAGCCCAGTCAAGAGAAAACCTTGGAATGCCTCTAAAGGAAGTTGTTCAAGATTACATTCTGGCTGCTGAAACTGCGGAAGCAGCAGGAGACAGAAACAACGCCGCAAGTGGTCTTGGTGCTGCAGGTGCGGTTCTTGTTTCTCTGGGAAAAAAAGACGAAGCACTCTCCGCCTTTAACAGAGCTCTTAAGTATGAGAGTTCTCTGGACACCAGGAGCCTGGCAAAACTTCACGGCAACATGGGAATTCTCATGCAGAGAACCGGCAGCCTCGCTGATGCACTTTCTCACTACAGAAAAACATATGAAATGGGAAGAAAATGCGGAGACTCCAGCTTAGAGGCAAATGCCCTTGCCTACATGGGGCATATTGAGATCAGTATGGGCGAACAGGAAAATGGTATCAGCAAGTTTCGTAAAGCACTGGCCATTCATCGCAACACAGGCAATAAAAGAGGTGAGTGCATAACTCTGGGTAATCTGGGAGGTACACTGGCAAGGTTCGGTGAAGCACAGAATGCAGTTGTCGCTCTTAAAAAAGCAATCAAGCTCGCCGAGGAAATTGGCCACACAAGAGGATTAATGACATTTCATGCAAACCTTGGCCTGGCATTCAAGCTTGAAGGTAAATATGGTAAAGCCGAAAAACACATCCTCGAGTCAATGGAGATGATAAAAAAGACAGGGGATAAGCGGTCACTGGCAGTATGCCACCTGAACCTTTCAGGTGTTCTTTCCAGTTTGATGAGAATCCGGGAGGCTGTAGACGAGGCTAAAAGAGCGTTAAGATTTGCCTGTGCAGTTAACGCCCTGACTACTCAGGCAAGAGCACTGGGAAATCTGGGATCACTCATGCGAAAAACAGATCGGGCCCGGATGGGTCTCAACTTCTACAGAGAAGCATACAAAAGAAGTTCTCTTGCGGAGGATCACTCTGCACTGGCAGGGCATGTGATCGGAGAAAGCAACTGCCTTCTGGACCTTGGCCTGCGGGAAGAGTCATTAGTAAAATACAACGATGTTCTAGAACTGAGAAGTAAGTACTGCATGGATGTTGAAGAAGCAAATGATCTAACAGAGCTGGAGAAAGCACTGGGAATCAGCAATGAGTAGAATAAAAGAAGTTATTATTACAAGTGGCATCCCCGGATCAGGCAAGTCCACCTGGGTAAGAAAGAACACAAACCCCTACATGACGGAAATATTCAGTGCGGACAACTTCTTTCTTGACAAAAACGGTCAGTACCATTTTGATCCCTCAAAGCTTTCCGAGGCACATGCATCATGCATGAGAAATTTCACTACACGACTGATGCATTTGAATAACTGTACGGAAGATTCCTGTAAAATAACACTGGTGGTGGACAACACAAACACCTCCGCCTGGGAAATTGCCCCTTACTACTGTCTCGCTAATGCTTTCAACATCCCGGTCAAGATAGTAAGGATCATAGCCAGCCCCGAAACTGCTTACCACCGTAACATTCACGGAGTTCAGAAAGACAAAGTGGAAAAGATGGCGGAAAGGATCTCCCTCAATCCACTGCCCCCGTTCTGGAACATTGAAGAGATCGAAGCCGGAGTGTAGGCAAAAAATACCAAAAACTCCTTCGAAATGGTTCAGCAATTAGTAGGTATTCAAAAAGAACTCAGTCAGGTACCATGTGCGATGGATCTGTCTTCCTGGATTCTTCAATTCTTTTCACAACTTCCAGCATGTTCACCGTTGGAAGCACATAAGGCCCTGATGGAAATGCCCCGGTTACAGATGCAAGATGCCCCCGGAGAAGACCATAAAGAATTGTGCAGCCATTCACTCGAATGATGCCTTCCATATCATTAAGGCTGGTTTCAGAGGGAAAAGAGAAAATGCCGAAAATTTCCACATCAATGGTCCAGCCAAAACCTTCAAAAACTGCCTTAACTCCAAGAGTAAGCTTGTAGTTGTACTAGTCATTCTGGTTTTTGCCTACTGTGTAAGAGATTGATGAATTGTACTTCAGTTGTATCTTGTTGTCTACTGCTGAGTAGAGTCCGTGATAGTGGTGTATGAAGGTCTTGAGAAAATTTAGTGACCAGAATCGTGGAAGTTACAATCTGGCTGCACTGCTCGCCGGTTCGATTGCGGAAACAATTTCTGAAATGGAATCTGACTCTGCCGCACAGAATTACCTGCTGGAATGGAAAAACAGATTCTTTCGGTATACCGCATTTAGACGAGAGCTTAAGTATTTTGCTTCCAAATCAAGAAATCCTGCAATCAGCAGTTTTACAGTTAAACTGTGAATCGCGACTATTCCGGCACAGCTAATGCTTTGTACGCCCAAATGTTTCGATATATCGCACCGCTATTTAGTTGAACCAGTAACAACGTTGGAACAATACTGACTGTAGACTGGTTTTGTCAGTACAGAGCAGATATGAATTTCACTGTAGAGATTGTTTATGCCTGATTTAGAGTATCGGTAAAGCCCCGTACAAATTACTGAATACAGCAATTTTATACGGGGCAGATCAAAAACAAGGAATGACTTAAGTTAGAGTATGTCTAACTTGAAAGGGCCATTGAGGGTAGGGAACTGCTGATATTCAGTTTCGCCAACGCCTCTGATTACACCCTTAATGTATTCGTCCGTGATCTCGGTAATAACTATTGTGGTGCTGCCAAGCGGGTTAATTCTGCCACTGCTGTGGAAGAGTCCTATATTACTGATTCGGCCAGATTCACCGGCTTCACTGGTGTATTCGCCAACCTGGAGGCCGTCAGAATCACTTATTCTGCATGTTAAGATTAATCCATCAGCAGGAACACTGGGAACACCTACTGGAACACTCCAGCCAAACTGAGGATCTTCTTCAACTTCATAAGTTGAAATAAGGAAATTTGCGCCTGAGCTAAGTCTGTCTTCAGCAAAAGCAGAGCCGATTTCCATAAGACCATCAATATCAGGATAGTTGTCCTCACGATTAAATCCGCTAAGCATAATTTCATTGTCAGCGGGTTCTTCAACAACCTCTGCTGGTGTTACTTCTTCCTGGCCATCAGCAGCAACAGTTGCATCTTCAGTGTTTTCTGCCTGTGTCTCCGGTGTAGCCTCGCCACAACCCACAGCAAGCACGATCAATAGACCCAGTACTGAGTAGAATACTTTCATTTTTCCTCACTCCTTTAAAGCATGTGTTAAACTTGAGCCTTCATATGAACTTGAACCTTCATATGAAGCAGCGTAATATATAGTTACAGTCTCCTGGCTGCAAGGTAACCAGGCAGTGTATTCCAGTACGGTTGGTAAGTAAAAAATAGTCTATCCATTTGTAAAATACCCGGACTGACACCATGCTTCCTGGCTTTTTAAGAAGCAGCTTAGTTCAGGTGGATGTATCTCAAAGAATTGCTTAATTTTCCACAAACATTTGTTAGTTGTGCCAATCCTGTTATATTTTCGTTCGTGCATAAGCAGTGTGTTGTTAGGTGTGGGTCAGTAGCGCAATTAGAAACTGCTTCTTGCTCTGGCATCAATATAGGGCGGTGAATTCATGCCACTTAGAACTTTGGAAGAGAAAAAAGCTTACATCAGATTGTCTAGAAGTAAAAATTACCGTGACAGTCTTCGTCTTGAAGG
>JAGLDB010000250.1 GCA_023145935.1 Candidatus Sabulitectum sp.
AGACCTGTGGCTAAACAACCCGGTGCTTTTCTTCTGCTAGAAGGCCTGGCCGATGGCAAAATACACCTTTCCCCTTCTGAGTGAATTCTCCCAGGTGGGAGCAAAACCATAATCGACCCTGATAGGCCCGATCAGAGTGTTGTAGCGAATGCCTGCCCCAATTCCAAAACCTGCCGTACTGGAAGATATCTCTTGAATATTGGTCCATATACCCCCGGCGTCACAAAAAAGAACCGCACCAAAATTACCAAAGACGGTAAACCTGGCTTCGGCATTACCAAGAACCATTACATTGCCCCCCAAGGGGTTTCCGCCCTCATCCTCAGGACCAAGGGTTTGAAAATCATAACCTCTCACAGTGGTTCCTCCGCCAAGATACAGGCGATCTTTCAGTGGAACGCTGGTGTTCCCGGAGTATCCAAGGGATACACTGCCTGCAGCTCTGCCTGCCAGAACAAACTTACCGGTCAAAGGAAGGAAAAGCCTGTATTCACCATCCACTGTATAGAAATCAATATTTCCCCCTGCAATTCCCCCAGCAATACTTCCGGCGATCTTAAACCAGTTACCCCTGACCGGATTCAGAAGGGGAATTCTTGTGTCCCTGGAAATTCCACTGCTTATCCTGGCTGTATTTGTCCAGTCCTGTATCAGCTCGGTAGAATCCTCAGCTGTTGATCTATATCTGAGTCTTTCAATTCTGTATCCCGCAGTGTATCGCCAGATATCCATAAATTCCCTGGACAAGCCTACTTCTCCACCGTAACTGCGTTCCTCCTGGTAATCTCTCTGCATGTAGTAGTAATCGGCTTTCAACTGAATCCGCCATCTTGTGGAAAGAAACCATGGTTCTTCATAAATGATCTGAGGTTCAAACTCATTACCGGTGTTATCGCTGGAAATGTATCTGGTGTAAGTTCCTCCAAGAGTGAGAACCTGATTGTTGCCCATAATGTTAGGCTGCCTCCAGAAAACCGAGCCAAACACTGCTTCCGGGGAAATGTAACCACTGGCAACCTCAATCTCAATGTAGTCCTGCTCCAGCACTTCCACAACTACTTGTATGGTATCCAGCCCCTGAGCAAGACCTATGTACTCAGTCTGAACATTGCTGAAAAGGCCCAGGGAATAGACGGAAGAAAGACCTTCCCGCATCAGTTTCATGTTCATTGGAGCGCCGGGCTGTATATTGAATTCTCTCAAAACTACCTGATGGCGTACGCTTGAAAGACCAGTAACAGTAATGCCTCCAAGGTAACAGATCGACCCGCTTTCAATGGCCAAGTGAATGTTCCGATGATTATCGGTACTGTGACTGGAAAATGGTTCTATTTCAAGACTAACATGTGCCCGCAGATATCCCATGTTGGCATATTCGCTTAGAATCATGGCTGAAAAGAACGCTGTATCTGAAGGAGTTACAGGAGAACCAAAATCCATGGGACACAGCTCAGTCATTCGGGAAACTGACAGAGTTGTATCTCCAACAAAAACAAACCCTCCTCTTATGCTCTGCCGCCCGGGTATAACATTTATTTTTACTTCATATGCCTCTACTCCCCACCGGGGCCAGTCTACATTCACTGAGCAATCAAGATACCCTCGCGCTCTCAAATTGGATACCACAGCATCACGAACCTGGTTGCTTGAAACCATAAAGATCGACACACCTTCGTGCAGACCACTCCCCCGAAGAAGATCTCCATGTGAGACGGGGATATTGTCTGAAAAGGTAACAGTGTCTATAGTAGGCTCAGATAAAGCTTTTGCTACAGTGGAAATTGAAAACAGCACAAGCGCAAAAACAAAAATATGTGTTATTTTTCTAATCATGATTACTTGAAACCTAACACACAGAAAGGCAAAGAGGCCATAGTGAACTCAAGACCAGTGATACTTCTGACCGGCGGAACTGATCCCAGTGGCGGGGCAGGTCTGGCAGCCGACATTAAAAGTTGTTCTGCTCTGGGAGGGCACGGTTGTATCTGTGTTACAGCAGTCACCGTACAAAACAGCGGCGGAGTTGACTCCTGGATACCTGTTCCTCCCCATACCATTGCAGACCAGATGAATGCTACCTGTAATGATGGACTGCCTGATGGTATAAAAACCGGAATGCTGGGCAGTCAGGCAGCGGTAAAAGCCGTAGCCGATGTAATAAGCAAAAGGCTTAATGGAATCCCATATGTTCTTGATCCTGTCATGGTCGCTGGTTCCGGTGATGGCCTTGCAGAAGAAAGTCTGGAAACGGCCATCAGGGAATATCTTCTTCCTCTGGCGACACTTGTAACACCGAACCTTGATGAAGCTGAGGCATTCACTGGGAAACCGGTAAGAGACAGAACAGCCATGGAAAAAGCTGCTCTGGAGATCCGTACCATGGGAGCTGAATCTGTTCTTGTTAAAGGCGGACATCTTGAAGGAGAACCCGCTGATGTTCTTGCCACATCAGCTGGAATCACATGGTTTCAGGGCAGCAGGATCATTCCAGGTAAAGTTCACGGAACAGGATGCACACTGGCCTCTTCCTGCGCAACTCTTCTTGCTGCAGACTACACTCCGGAAAAAGCAGTTAGCAAAGCACTGGTCTATCTTAGAGGGGCTATTGCCGGCAGTTTCAAAAGAGAGCTTGGTACACTTCTGGGACATTTTCCAGCAATGGGTCCCCTGCCTGAAAATACCGACAGCAGTGCGTTTTACAGAACGCCGCGATTCTGTCCTGCATGTGCCGGTGAACTTGTTAAGGCTGAACCTCACCCGATCTGCAGCCGCTGCGGTCTTGTCTTTTACAGGAACCCGCTTCCTGCTGTGGTGCTTGTACTCAAAAAGAACGGTAAAGTTCTTCTTGCCCGAAGAGCTGCAGCACCTGCAAAAGGAGAACTTGGCTTTCCAGGTGGCTTCGTTGACCTTGGCGAAACTCCTGAAACAGCTGCCAGGCGGGAACTAATGGAAGAAACAAAACTTACAGGCAG
>JAGLDB010000251.1 GCA_023145935.1 Candidatus Sabulitectum sp.
AGCTGAGGCAGCCACTGAGAGTGCTGCAGTGTTATCTCTCTTGAGCCCTCTTCTGCAAAAGCCAGCCCTGCAGGGTTCCAGTACGAAGCTGTTGCGTCATCAGCCACGGCAGTAAACGACTCACCCATTCCATTTGCCCGTGCTCCCGGAGTAATGTCAAGCCATATAACACTGGTAGTTACTGCAAAAGCTCCCTGAGCCATTAACAGAACAACAACTGTAAAACTGAATAATGATCGCATTGAATCCTCCAAAGTTAAAGGTCTATCTATCTATCTAACAGAAAAATATAAATACTAAAAGATCATCTTGCTACAACCGCAACCCCGGTTATTTCAGAATCACCCGAAGATACTACATATATGTATGTACCCGAAGCAACAGTATCACCATCTCCGTCACACAGATTCCAGTAATGCTGATTGTACCCGGCTCGGCCTGACAGGTTCCCGAGAGTGATTATTCTGCGGCCGGAAACAGAGAAAATAGAGATCGATACAGGGCCTTCCATGGTCTGAGTCCAGTTGAAAGACAAAACCGTGGAAGCAGGTGTGGGATAGACAAACAACTGATCGATCCCCGGCGATGAGCTGCCGTCCAGGTGAAATGTTGTCTCTTCCCAGCTGATGTTGGCTACATTGTCTGACGCCCGCAACCGCAGAACATGATCCCCGGGCTGCAGTTCAGGAAGAGGGTAGACTATCCTGCCGGATGTGGCGGAACCGGGATCATATGTAAAAAACTCCGATACATCCACAGGAGAATCGTCGATATACAGCGCGAGTTGAGCCCCTGGATAAGGCAGAAGATTAATACCGGAACTGTCTTCAAGAGCTGCTTCAAACACAACACTTCCGGAAACTGAAGGATGTTCAACTCCACGGAACCCGGAAAGCCATATCTCCATCTCAGGCCCTTCCTCATCACCGGATGCGCTACCGGGCCTAACAGGCAGAGGGTAGGAACAGGCAAGGCTGCCGCCACCGGGGCCAGGGGCGAAATACCTCACTCGCCCAAGGTCTCCCGTCCGGGCAAAGGAGGGAACGAACATCTCTGCTGAGAAATCCGGAGATGCCTGTGCAAGTCCTCTGTAGAACACACCGGGTGTGGAGATATATTCGATAAGGAAACTGCTGTTGTGGGTGTAATACGAATCCACCACTGCGGATTCCCATGCGGTAAGCATAACTAGACCGTCTCTGTCCAGAGAACCGTCGACCTCACACAGTTCTGAAGTAAACATCGCAGAATCATCTACGGAAAATCCGGAATCAGGCAGTGCCAGATGAAGTGAACCGTCTCCAAAAATAATGTATTTTTTATCGTTGGGATTAAAGCTGCCATCAACCAGCCCCAGCCACTGACATTCACCGATGGAATACTGTGGTTCCAGAAGCATATGGTTAAAAATTCTGATCAGGTAATCGGCGTTAGCGGGACCACTACTGCCGCAGGCAGCCCCGCTTGCCACAATGGCACCACCCCCTGCAACCGCTGTGATCTTCTGAGCTATACAGTAGTAGGAAGGGTTCTGGAATACACCTACATCGCAGGAACCGAAGAAAGCATAGGGTCTTCTTGGGCCGCAGGAAAGCAGATCAACATCCTCGATGAACAAGAGACCTTCGTCGGCGATCTGATCGAAACCTCCGTGACCCAGGTAGAACGAAACAAGGGCTCCCCTGCTCCAGGTCTCAATATAGGCCTGACGAGCTTCAGGTTTCTTCCAGTTGCTGTTCCAGTCCCAGTTGATCAGGTAGTGCCTGACTGGAATAAACCTGTAAGGAACAACTGAAGCCATGATCTCTTCAGCATCTCTGGTATGATAGAATTCATCGCTGGTTGGATGCAGTGGATGTCTTTCGTCGTCTGCTGCTCCCAGAACAACAGACTGCCAGGTGCCTGATTCCTGAGAAGGGTCACTGTACTGGCTGGAACGCTGGGCAATAAGCTGAAGCTCCGTTCTGCTTTCAACGGCGATTCGACTCACCGCAGCCTGGGGGAAAGTACTTCCCTCTGTTACAGAGTAAAGAAAATCACTGCATACCGGCAGAGTTTCATAAAAAAAGTAAAGAATAATGTCCATGGGGCATGGCTTTTCTGTGGTAAACCCTCTGGGGTCATAGTGACCGGAACCTACCAGCACAAGCTGATCAGGAGGATTTGCCCAATGGTTCAAAGCATGGTGAAAGAATGCTCGTACCGCACCGGGATCACGAACGCCGCCGTTGAACTCGTCGTATATCTCCGTTAGACTCAGTAAGACAACATCAGAACGGCCCCGGGTGAACAGAGGCATATCCGATGCAAACTGATCGGGATAGATGTAAACAGTGCTTCCGGATGTAAGGGTTTCGATTATCCTGCCCGGGTTGGCCGGTACAACCGAAACCGGCTCTTTGAAACCTGCGCCGGGAACAACCCACAGAACAGGTTCAACCCAGTTCTCCGGCATATCTATCTCGAAATCTTTTCCACCTGGTATGTCGATCCGTACAACAGCGGTATCACTGAGTACCATGCAGACAAAAGATTCATCACTCAGGGTCTGAGCCCAGGAAACGGCTTTCCTCTCCTGATTGAAGATCAACCTGTCAAGTGGAACCTCACACTGGGTAGACCAGCTTTTGAAACCGGTCTCGGGGAAAATCTCAAGCCAGTGGGTGTACACCAAAAATGAAGCTCTGGAGCCGGCTGTTTTTTGAATTTGAAGAGCAAGAGAGTTGCCACTGGTCTTAAGGCCGGTAACCGGAAATTCCCATACCATGGTTCCGCTGCCAGTCTTGATGGTGTCAGCCATAACACTGCCGTTCACCGTGGCTGTAAACCTGAGACTGGATCCCTCTGCCACTGCCAGACTAACCCGAACTGTTCCGCTGCCGGTGGTTCCCGGAGAGGTGAAACTGTAGTAAGCCGTGGCTGAACTGGATGAAGATATCCTGTTCCAGGCGT
>JAGLDB010000252.1 GCA_023145935.1 Candidatus Sabulitectum sp.
TCTATTCTCTCAGTTTTCTGAGTTCCCGCTCAGAGATGATAGTCTGTCCCAGTGGTCTCCGAGAGCGTCAATCATCTGTTTTTCCTCAGGGAGTTTCAACAGACACAGCCATTGGGTCACTCTGTCGGAGGAAATCTGATGTATTATGGCAAGTTGTTTCCTGGTCAGGTTGTCACGAAATATCTCATCTTGAAGCTCTTTCGCAAAAACGATTGCCTTTTTACTGATCCTGTAAGGATTCGTTTAATTTATACTATTTGGCAAATTGGCAGTGCAGGTGATGGCGATATGGGAGTGTACAATGAGGCAAATTGGCAGTGTAGTTTGTATTATTGGGATATGAAGCAGTAAGGAGGCATACCCACTGTGTGATCCTGTCCGGGGACACACCGTGTAGTCTGGCAAGCTGTTTTCTGGTGAGGTTATTTCTGATCCGCTTCGTAGCATCCGCAAGCTGGATCAAAGGAGGTTCCTTTTTAGAATCAGCGGAAGGACAACCTTTTCTTGATTTAGAATTACGCAACTTGACGTAACGTTAAATGGCGTTATGTTAATTTGCGTAACAAGGAGGTGCTGAATGAATCCTTTCAGGTATGGTCAGGTTGTGAGTAAAGGGGATTTCTGCTCCAGGTCTCTGCTGCTTAAGCAGCTTGTGAATTTCGCGGAGTCCGGGCAGAACGTTTTTCTGCAGGGTGAGAGACGAACTGGAAAAACCTCTCTGATACATGAAGCTGCTAGAAAACTGTCGGGCTATAAGCTTCTATATATTGATCTGATCGAAGTAAAAACAATTGATGATCTGTGCAGACGGATGATAACATCCATAGTCAGGGCGGAACGTAGGTTTTCTTTTCAGAAGAAGCTTTTGAGTACTCTTGCCCATCTCAGACCTTCTCTGTCAATAGATCCGATAACAGGGTTGCCAACTGTGTCCTTCGATTCAAGAATCGGAATGAAACCGGATACCATCGAAGGGATTCTTGACCTGATCGCAGAACTGGGCAGGAAAAAGAAACTTGTGGTTACCTTTGACGAGTTCCAGGACGTACTCAATCTTCGCGAGTCGGAGAGAGCCCTTGCATTGCTGAGAAGCAGAATACAGTTCCAGACAACTATCACCTACTTCTTTGCCGGCAGTGTCAGAAATCAGATGAATGACATTTTCACAGATTCCTCGAGTCCTTTCTTCAAATCAGCAGCCTCACTGGAGGTAGGGTCTATAGACGATGCCGTATTCGTTCCTTTTCTTAAAAAGAAATTTCTATCGGGTAAAAGAAACATTTCAACTGAAACGGTTAAAGCTGCTATTCGTATGGCTGGCAGCATACCAGGTGATGTACAGGAACTCTGCGCATGTATCTGGGATGTGACATCCGCCGGTGAACCGGTAACAGAGAAGTATCTGCCTGTGGGTCTGAACATGATATTCGCCCGTGAGAGAAAGGCATACGAAGCTACACTGGTAAGTATTGCAGGACAACAGCTGAGGTGTCTTGTCGCGCTTGCAGGAACGGACTTTGTTAAACCAATGTCATCAGAATTTTTGCAGAAAACAGGGATTCGAACAACATCATCGGTGCAGGCAGCACTCAAGCGTCTCGTTAAACTGAAAATTATCTATCGCCACAAAGGGGTCTACAGACTGGCGAATCCTTTCTTTGGATCATGGTTGATTTGGAAAGGATACTGACCGCGTTCGCATAGATCATTGGGCTGCTTCGCTTTTGTTTATGATGAACATCCGGTAGGTTTGGACTTGTACCAGCTGCAATGAAAATCAAATTCTACTAAAAATTACGTTGAGAATCTGAATTAGTGCTTCCGGTGAAAAAGGCTTCTGAAGAAATCCATTTTCATGCCTCGCAGCCTTCTAAACACTTCAGCTCCGTTCAGGCCCGGCATGGTGAGATCAAGCATCATTAAATCCGGGATATCTCCCTTTTCAAGTATGGCCAATGCTTCAGCTCCACCAGGTGCTGAAACAACTTCAAAACCCATGGAAGAGAGAATCTCATGAATTGTTTCACGAACGATCTCTTCATCATCCACAACAAGAATTCTTTTGTCTGTATGTTCTTCAGTGACTTCAGTGACTTCAGTGACTTCAGTGACTTCAGGCAGCTCTTTAACACTCTCAACCAATTCATCTTCCCTGGCTGCAAGGAAGTAAAGAGAGAATTCTGTTCCAATGTTTGGCTCTGAGTGAACCATGATGGCCCCGGAATGACCCCTTACTATACCGAGCACTGCAGCAAGGCCGAGACCCCTTCCTGTTTGCTTGGTTGAATAAAACGGGTCAAATATTCGGATGAGGGTTTCAGCATCAATACCTGCACCAGTATCTCTGACCTTTAGAAGAAGAAAATCACCATCGTCTGGAGATTCCTCAAGCAGGTTATCTCTGAACTGCTCCCTCTTCCTGTATACAAAATCTGTAGAAATGTTTACCTGCCCGGAGCCTTCAATCGATTCTGCTCCGTTAAGGACCAGATTCATTATTACCTGACGCATCTGTGACATGTCCCCTATTACCGGAGGAACTCTGTTGGATAGATCCATAACAAGCTCTACATCTTTGGAAAGGCTTGTTTCCATAAGAACTGATATGTCTCTAATCACATGATTGATATCCATCAGCTGGTGGCTGACTGGCTTCACTCCGGCATAATCCAGCATTTGGGTGCACAGATCTGCTGACCTCTCTGCAGCAGATTGAATCCTCTCAGCCTTGATGAGTTGAGAAGAATTCTTATCAAGAGTTTTACAAAGCATAGCGGTATTTCCAAGAATACCTTGAAGAAGATTATTAAAATCGTGAGCAATGCCACCGGCTAGAGTGCCCAGGGCTTCCAGCTTCTGAGTTCTCCTCATTTGTGCTTCGATCAGGTTTCTCTGATTCTCTGCTTATCTCTGACTGGTAAGATCAACCT
>JAGLDB010000253.1 GCA_023145935.1 Candidatus Sabulitectum sp.
GGCTGGTATTCGGCATGGGTGCAGCCGGACTGAAGGCTTATGCACTTGAAACCTACGGTGTAGAGATGTCTATGGATGAGGCAGAGTTGTTTAAGAGAAGATTCTTCGCAGGATACAGAGGATTAGATTTATGGCACAAAGAACTACAGAAAAACAAACCTGGCACCTCCAGGACACTGGCAGGCAGGAAACACACATACAGCAGAGAATCTGGAATGTCTATTCGTTACAATACCCCGGTGCAGGGCACCGCTGCAGACATATTAAAAAACGCTCTTGGTATGTTGTATGTGGCACTGAAGGATACAAATACATCCATAATAGCCGTGATACATGATGAGATCGTGCTGGAGTGTGATGAATCAGAAGCAGATGAAACCGCACTGCTGCTGAAAAACACAATGGAAGAAGCCGGTTCCAGATATATGAAAGATGTACCGGTTGTTGCAGAGGCCTCCATAGCAGACAGTTGGGCGGGGAAGTAGCCGGACTTTGCTATTCACACTGTCACCTGGAAAATGGTGACCTTTATGTGCAAAAGTTCGAACTGCTTTACTGAAAGTCTGAGAAGGGTTGCAGAGCTTTGAGTAGCTGATTCAGGTCTCTGGAGGCAACAAGCCAGATCCTTTCAGTAAGGACTTCTCCATAGTCATGAGCTATTATGTTTCTCAGCCCAACTATTGCTTCCCAGGGGATTTCAGAAACGTTGTCCTTGAAACTCCTGGAAAGTCTAAGGGCTGCTTCTCCTATGACAAGAAGCTGTCTTTCAACAGCATATCTCAGCAGCTTGCTTTCCGAAAATTGCCGGAAGTCGCTTCCTTCGATGAAGCTGATAATATCTTCTCCTGCGGAGATGATATCCAGAATGAGAGCTTTATCCCTATCTTCAGGAAGCATACAGGAGTACTCTTTCATTCATAATCCGTTTTCTGCGTACAGGATTCTTCAAAGCATTCTGCTCCAGGAGATCAATATGGGTTCCTGTTATTAACTCCAGCTCTAGCTTCAATTTAAGAACATCCAGATAACTGAGTTGCAGTTTCTCGTTGAACTCAACCAGCAGATCCATATCGCTTGAGGAAATGGCTTCATTGCGGGCGTAGGAGCCAAAAATGTAAAGTGAATTTACCCCATGGGATTCACAGAATTCTATAAGTAGCATTCTTGTATTATCACTGATGCGCATATTTACCTCCAGCACTAATATGTACAAACCAATGATGAGAAAAAACCGCCTTTCGTCGATCTGTCTGTCGGATGTCTCACCTGGTGACCTTTATGTGCGAAAGTTCGAACTTTATCATAGAGCGCTTCAGGATGGTTGCTGCTCTCTAAGTGGCCACAGGGACGTGTTGAGAGCACACAGAGCTTGAATCCAGACAGTTTCACTCCTGGCAGCTTGTTGAGACACTTCTGATATTCCATAAACACAGCACTAAGCCAGTCATTGTATTTAAGAGAAACGCCGAGTTGATCGTCTTCCAGGGTCGGAATTGTCCTTATTCTCCGAGTTGTTCAATGAACTGCCGTAGTGACTCCCTCTCGGTGGGATCATCGGTCAGCTCGAGGGCTTTCTGCAGGTCCTGGACTGCCTGTTCGGCATGTCCCGTCTCTATCAGGTTGATCCCCCGGAGCCAGTACGCATCTTTCAGGGAAGGATTTATCAGGACGGCTCTGGTGAGTTGCTCGACGGCTTCCTCGTAGTACCCCCCTTCCCCGTATGCATACCCCAGGTAGAGCAAGTACTGGGCGGAGTTCGGCACCATCCGTGACAGTGCCCTGAGAGTCTCCACGATCGTATACGTGTCCTCACGGAAGGATATGTTCCTTCTGATACCCTCCTCGAGGGCAGTATCGAAGTCGGCCAGCGCCGACTCTATGTCCTCCAGCATCATGTACCCCGTGGATCGCGTGAGCAGTAGCTGGGGCTCCCGGGGACTTATTTCGAGTCCCAGTGTGGCCGCTTCGATGCACTCTTCCCATTGGTCCCTGACTATCCAGATCGTCGCAGCGGTATCGTACCATTTCCAGTGCGTACCATCCAGTTCGATCGCCCTGGAGAGGTCCTCAATGGCCACTTCCAGATCGATCTCACTGATGGCATTGACGAGAGCTCTGTCGTACAACACCTGAGCAGTTTCGGGCTCGAGTTCCAGTGCCCTTGTCAGCCACTCGAAACCGGCCTGGAAGTTTCGGCTGCGTCTGAGATCTACGCCGCCGTAGTGCCAGCTTTCGAAATCGTCGGGATTCAACCGGACCGCTGTGTTGTAGTCGACGATGGACTCCTCGTACATCCCATTCCTCGAAAGTAGGTTGGCCCTCACCTTGTAGGACTTGTACAGGGCCGGCTCTGTTTCGATGGCCATGGAGTACTGATCCAGGGCGGACTGAAAGTCTCCTGCCAGTTCGTACATGTACCCTCTGGCGAGTCTCGCCCTGATGCATCCCGGATCTATCTCTAGAGCGGTGTCGAGATAGGGAATCCCTGCGCCGTAGTCCGAACTTGTCATCGAGACCATCTGAGACCGGAACAGATATGCCTCTGCCAGCGCCTCAGGGGGTATGCCGGTCCCGCATCGCAGCGCGCAGTCGATCTCTGCCAGGGCCGTATGGTTCTGATCCTGCAGACTGTGGGCGAATGCTGAGAGCAGGAATACATAGAACCTGATGAACCCAGGAGGATCGGACAAATTGCCAAGCAGCTCGGTACTGAAAACCATGGGCTCCCCGGGCCGCGAGAAGAACTCCCTGTCTACCAGGAGGGAAGGACTGGTGTATATCTGTTCGGGGATCAGGTACAGCAGTACCGAGTCATCCTCGATGTGGTAAGAACCGATCAACATAGCGAAGGCGTTTCTATCCATGGCCGCATGGTTGAAGACGACGAAGTTATCCTCGGTAACGATCTGGTCAAA
>JAGLDB010000254.1 GCA_023145935.1 Candidatus Sabulitectum sp.
TCTCCCACCATGAGCATTGCTCCGCCTATTGGTACAAGAGAGTCAACAGAGGTAAACGCGAAAAGTGTTTCCTTTTCCACCAGCTCAATGGACCTGATACCAACAGCTCTTTTAAGGGCGGTTATGTGTTCAGGTGTTGTGCCACAGCAGCCGCCCATGATGGAGACGCCCCCCCATGCCATTTCTTCAGTGGCAGCAGCAAATTGATCAGGAGACATGTCATAATCACCGGAGCTGTTGGGTAGCCCGGCGTTTGGCTCCACCGTGATATACCTGTTAGAAAAACGGGCCATTTCGTTCATAACAGGCAGCAGCCCTTCCGGACCGGTGGAGCAGTTCGCACCTATTGCGTCAACAGCAAGCTGATTGCCTAAAAGTGCAAGCGCAGTAGGTGATGTTCCAGCACCGCTTCTTCCGTTATCTGAAAAGGTAAGGTGAGCGCTGATGAACCCGTTAGGGCTTGCGTCTCTTGTTGCAAGAATCGCTGCCTTCAATTCCCGGGGATCTGTGAATGTTTCAAGGAAGAACACATTGATCCCGGTATCTGCAAGTGCTCTGGTCTGTACAAGGAAACTGTTGTAGATATCCATCCATTCGGCGTCTCCAGCAGGGCGTATCATTTCACCGCATGGGCCTATGCTTGCAGCTACAATGGCTTTCCCGTCAGAGGCGGCTATTGCAGTTTCCGCAAGAGCCTGGTTAGCCTGAATGGTTTTAGACCCGAGCTTGATCCGGCTTCCACCGAATGTACAGGCAAGTATTATGTCGCTTCCAGCATTGATGTACGATTTGTGTATAGCAGCAAGATCTTCCCGGTGCTCTGAAGCCCATATCTCGGTGGATACTCCAGCGGGCATTCCGCAGTTCATAAGCATTGTACCCATGGCGCCGTCAAGGAAAACTATTCTTTCAGCAAGCAGGTCTCTCAGTTGTTTTGCGGAATCCATCCGGTTACTCCAGTCATGCTTTTTACAGGTGTCAGCATAAAGCTTTCATTACAGGTTACCCCGGAAGCGGGGAACAACTCAACAATGTTTTTCTGTATACTCAAAGGAAAGTCTCCGTATCCTGGAGCGATCCTTTTTGTTGGAATCATATTTAATTCTGTGGATATTGCAGCTTGAAGCGCTTTCATATAAGACTCAACGGCAACTGAAGCAGCAGAGTCAAGCATGAATCTGTCCAGCTCAGCCGGGCCGTCAAGAAGCTCATCTACTTTATTTCCAAGAGAGGTTAAAGAAATTGAAACAAGCTTGTCTGTCCATATGCCTTGAAGAAATGCAGGATGCTCTTCAGGGGTGAAGAGTACTGCGCTATACACTGCTTCTGAACTCAGCGAGGCAAGCAGATCAATCGCTTTAGCAGCTCTCTCTTCAATCTCTTTACCGGCTTTGTGCGGCGGACACCCCGATCGCCAGAGAACCTGTTTAAGGGTTGGCTGGAGAAGAGTTAGTGACAAAGTCAGTTTTGTCACATTTCCTCCCTGAGTCCTGAACGGAAAACGATCTGGCGTACCTGATTCACTCTGTTCATGGTGTACAGGTGGATTCCCTCTACCCCTTCCTGTACAAGCTCAGATATCTGCTCAATGGCATAATCAACCCCTGCCCTTGCAAGATCATCAGGGTTATGTGAGTACTTGTCGAACATGTTCATAAGTTTGGCTGGAACAGAAACCTCGCACATCATTAGAATTCTCTTGATCTGCTTGTAGTTCAGAATAGGCATTATTCCAGGAATAACAGGTACATGAATGTTTCTGTATCGTGCCCGTTCCATGAAGTCATAAAAGATCCTGTTGTCAAAAAACAACTGAGTGATAAGGAATTCGGCACCTGCATCTACCTTGCGTTTCAGATTGTCCAGATCGTGGCTGATTCTTTTTGCTTCAATATGTCCTTCCGGGTAGGCAGCGGCACCGACGCAAAAGCTTCCTCTTGAAGCAATCTCTGTGATCAGTTCACTTGCAAAACGATAATCCCGACTTACTCCGGATTGATCTGCAGGCATATCTCCGCGAAGAGCAAGAACATTTCCTACATTACGGGCCTCCAGATCATTCAGTACGGAAGTAATCTCCTCTTTTGTATGCCCTATGCATGTTATGTGTGCAAGTGATTCACAGCTGTATTCATCTCTTACTCGAGTGGCAATTTCAACTGTTCTGCTGGAAGATTCTCCCTGGGAAGCATATGTAACACTGACAAATGAAGGATTCAGATCACATAGATGATCCAGAGTCCGGAAGACAGTTTTAAGGCTGTGCCCCGGTTTAGGAGGAAACACCTCAAGGGAAAGAACCGGTTTGTTTTTTTTGTAGATATCTGCAATCCTCATACCACTTAACCTTTCAGTTTCACAACACCACCATACGAACATCTGAAAATAACAGGAAAACAACTTTTAGAAAAGGCAGTTTGACGAACGGTATTCGTTCCCTATATTTCCACCAGCATTAAGAGAAACCCCTTAAGGGGCGCCAACCGAGAAATTTTCCACGGTGGCAGGCGAAAGCCGATGTGCGGGACAGCCCGAAAAACCATTTTTTCGTGCCGTTCTGTTAGTGCAGAGCGGTTTTTTTATTACACAGGGAGATTCTTTGAAACGCGAGAAATTTATCAACAAAAACAAAGATGAAAGTCTTGAAGGACTCTCCTTCTTCCATATTCCAGAGTACATGATCATGTCCCGGCCCTGCAGGGCCAGGGGCACAGGAAGTACATAAACTTCCGACCTCTGCTTCAGCAGGGCCTTTACCGCAGCAATCAGTTGTGTTGAATCCCCAGACGAATGCGGAGTATCATGTATACGGAACGATTTTACAGAAAATGGACATCATCCTGTGCCCTTGAGACCTTCAGGGTTGTTGCAGGCCAGAGCGACCTTCAGATCTA
>JAGLDB010000255.1 GCA_023145935.1 Candidatus Sabulitectum sp.
GAGGTTTTCATAAACCGTTCCGGTGACAGTATTTCAGTTGCGTTCATTGATTGCTCAAGCATTCCGGGAATAGAGGAAGCAATACCGCCAATGGCAAGGGGACATTCCATTTCAGGTAGTTGTTCGGGTGTTCTTGGATCTGAACTACGGATATCAGGTCAGATAACGGAACTCGACGGTGAACTTGCTTCAGCTTCTTTTGAGTACAGGTTGCAGGAAGGCCGGCCTTTCGCAAGTTTCGGCATGGATTTTTCCCAGGTTGCAGGCCCGGCAATGGCTTTTATGGACAGTCTTTCTTCAGGTGCGGTTGTGTCTGTTGTTCCCACAGGATATCTGTCTGTAAGTTTATCAGGGAATGATACCATATTCTTTGCATCAGACCTTCAATTTGACAGCCTTTCCATATGGAGTGCCGCAGTTGCTCCGGATACATTCTTTCTGGATGCAGCTTTGTCATGCAGGGGTTTTGTTGTTCCGGAGTCAACCCTTCTGGTCATTGATACCGGCACAGTTTTCTCCAATGAGCTGGAGCTGGGTTTCAATCTGTCCTTTTCCTGGGGAGAGCGGCGAAAGCTGACTCTTCTTCTGTCCGGCAACGCTATTTCCGGGGAAGCCATTACTGCTTCCATACCTCAGGAGCTTATGGGGAGCCTGAGAGGCCTTTCTCTGGGAGGAGAATTGTCTCTGTTTACTGAGCTTGTGCTGGACTGGGATTATCCGGACAGCAGTGATATTGAGATTGATGTTGACGCATCAAGGCTGACTGTGGGTTACAGCCCCATAACATTCGGAAGGATCAGAGACTACAGCGGTGCGGACTGTCTGATGTGTGATTCCTGGGGTAACCGTGCCCGCATAGGTCTCGATACCCTTACCAATCCGGATTTTATTTTCTTTGATTCTCTTCCGTCCAGTTTTGAACCACTGCTTCGATGTGCTGAAGATGCTTCATTCCGGCGGCATAATGGCTTTAGTGAATACCATATACGGAATTCGATCAGAGCCAATATGGCACAGGGTCGGTTTGTGAGAGGCGGATCTACAATTACCATGCAGCTGGCTAAGAATTTGTTTCTAGGCAGAGAAAAAACACTTTCCAGAAAGTTGCAGGAGGTTTTTCTTACATGGCGGCTTGAGCGCTGGTTGTCAAAAAACAGAATTCTAGAGATTTATGCAAATATTGTCGAGCTTGGGCCGGGGGTATTTGGATTTAATTCAGCTGCAATGTATTATTTCGATGAAAATGCCGCCGACCTGTCAGCCAGAGAAGTTGCATTTCTGGTATCTATACTGCCGGGGCCCAGACTGTATCACAGATATGCCGTGCAGGGCCAGCTACCATATCACTGGGAATCTTATGTGAACAGGCTTCTAACTATAAGTGGAGACAGAGGATGGCTTGATCAGTCGGTTGTTTTTGAGGCAGTTGCAGAGACTCTTGTATTTGATGGTGCTGTTTCCATTCCATAGAGTTGACAAGAGGGCTTCAGCAAACTATTAGAGATGGTCAGTGCTTATTCTAGAAGTATTAACAGGAGGGTAGAATGTCCGGTAATGGAAACGGTGCCTACGAGCTGAAACATTGCGGTAAGATTCACAGAGCCTCCGATTATGATCAGTTGAAGAGCTGGATCATGGAGTCCAGAGTAACTGGAGAAGACAGTTTCCGACCAGCCGGCTCCAGTGAATGGATCTCTGTTCTTATGGAGCCGGAATTTGCCTTGATGCTTGATCAGGACAATCAGTGGGTTGTTACCATGAGTACCGGAGTTTTCAAAACCTTCAGCTTTGACACAGTGGTCAAATGGGCGGAAGAAGGCAGGATCACAGATGATGCCATAGTAGAGGGACCGAGAACTCCTCCCGGTGGAGTCAAGGCCAACGCTCTTCCTGCTCTTGCTTCAAATCTTCGCGAACCGTCACCTCTTAGTATGGACCTTCCTGTTATTAGAATTGACGGACGGGAGTTTCCTGCAGCCGATACTGGAACCATCCGCAAATGGATAAAAGAATCACGGGTTCCGGTTGAGGCAGAGATCTCTCTGAAGGGTAAGAACTGGGAACCTGTGAGCAGTTGCGGGCTTTTCGACCTGGAGGACTGGCCTGCTGCAGCACACGGTCGGATTGAGGAGAAGTACCTGCCTCAGATGCCGGAACAGCCATCGAAAGTCGTTTCCGAAAAGAAAGAATCCGTTCTGCCTGAAGAAGAAACAGTCAAACCCGATCCTCACTTCAGTGAGATCGTTGATATTGCTGAAGAAAGCCCCGAAGAAATTTCTGAAGTAGTTAAGACAGAGAGAATTCCATACACGGTGGTTTCAAGCAATTCAGAAATGACAATTGAATCGGTGAAGAAGATAAGGTCTTTGCTGAAAATGAAGATGATCTTCAGTTATGATGAGATCAAGCACCCTTCTATTACTGAAGAAACTCTTTCTGTGGGAGAATATCTTGACAGTTTGAGATCACCGAAGAAAGGTCTGATCTTCTGGTTGCTGCTGATTCTTCTTGCAGGTGTAATTGCTTTTGCCGCCCTTGAATACTTCGGGCAACTGGACTTTTTTACATGGCTATGATAACGGACATTCTGAGGGCAAAAAGAGATTCCATGGTTCTTTCCAGTGATGAAATCTACAAATTCGCTTCCGGTATAGCTGATGGAACAGTTACAAATTACCAGGCCAGCGCTTTTCTTATGGCAGCTTATATCAACGGTCTCGACTCACAGGAAACACTTGCCTTTACAATGGCCATGCGTGACAGCGGTACAGTTGTTCAGTGGGACAGATCTCTCAGTCCTCTTGGTGACAAACACAGCACCGGTGGCGTGGGAGACAAAATGTCTCTTATTCTGGCTCCTCTTGCG
>JAGLDB010000256.1 GCA_023145935.1 Candidatus Sabulitectum sp.
GATGACCATGGCTGAAGGAACATTCGAGCTTCTGCAAAAGCGTGAGGGCATGATTGCCAGTGTTAACGGGGCAACTCAGATCCGTGCAGGCGTAATGCGGCCGGAGATCGTGGTTCCTCTTCCGGCTGACGCCAGAAGCGAGCAGACCAGTACAAGGCAGGCAGGCGCAATGGACATTGGAAGTTCCATCCGCTGTATCCGTTCACCCTACTTCGGAATGATCGGTAGAGTGGCAGCTCTTCCCCCGGAGCTTCAGGTGGTTGACTCCGAGGCAAAGGTAAGAGTTCTCGAGGTTGAATTCGACGATGGCAAAAAGTTCATTGTACCAAGAGCCAATGTTGAGTTGATCGAGGGCTAGTGTAGATCAGGACAATAGATAAGAGAGAAGGGGGCGCAGCTGCGCCCCCTTCATCCGATATCTATTATCAACCCTGAGCTTAATTATCGAAGAATCTGTATACAGGAAGGTTTGCAACTCCCTGCTGGTTCCAGTAGGAAAAGCCATTCTTGACAGCAACTGCAAGAAGCTCTTTGTGAGAACCGTGTATCATCAATTCCAGATAATCAAGTCTTTTCTTTTCTGCAAATGCAAAAACGCCTTGAATGAATCCTTCGGGATCATCAAGTGCTGAAGCCAGCGGTGATATCTCTGAGCCACGATGTGCTGCCAGGAATTTTGCCCCTGTAGGAACTTTCCAGAATCCTGCATTCTCCTTCATCCAGATCAGAGAATCTGTAGTCTGGTGGTTTATGTACTTCCATCCGCATGGGGCATGTTCCGGATAAATTGAAAAATCTTTACCTGATGGAAAGAATCGTGTGATAACTGCAGGTTCGTGGAGTACTGGAGGGTTCTCCATGCTTAAAACATGGAAAAGCTCAGTAGCTCTGAATCCCTGTTTCTCTGCCATGCCGATGCTTTCATCGTTCTTTATGTAAGTGGAGAACTCAATGGATTGAAAATCACCAGCCTCGACCTTTCTCCGGGCGATCTGCAGGATCTCATCGGAGAGTATCCTGCCGTATCCTTTACCCTTGAAGTCATTGTGAACCCTGAGGCCTTCCAGCCAGGCGACTTCACCCGGCAGGGTTGATATTTTTCCGCAGGCGATTACTCTGCCTTCTATTTCCCCTACAAAAAAGTCTCGCTGGTTGATCCATCCTTCGGAAACTCTTTCAAGATAATCTTCACCATCCCATGTGGTTCTTGAGATGACTGCAAGATCCTCAAGATCACCGGCTGCTGCCTCTCTAATCTTCATTTTCTTTTTCATTCTCCGCTCCATATTGTGAAGTTTGCTTCGAGAATATATGAATTGTCAGCCCGTCAGCCATTGCCCTGCGCTGTCATCTGAAATATTTCACATCCAGATTCTCTACTGTTTCGAGCCATTCTTCTGTATGCAGAGGAAAATAAACACCAACAGGCACAATAACCACTTGAGTTACACCAAATTCCTGCAGCTCTGCTTCTGATCCATTGCTCCATGCAGCTTTGTCTACGGAAATGAACCTGCCTGTGGGGTCATCTATTCCCAGGCTCAGGCAGAAGCCGGGAATAAGAAGCTCGTTTGCTGCTGTTATGCCCTCTTCCGGAGGCTCGAATGACTGGTAAATTTCTCTGAGTTTTTCGTATTGCCTTATTTCCGGGATGGTGGATATCCACTGGAAAGAAGGAAACACTATCACGGCAATTACCATGGCTGTGCGGGCGCGGCCTTTGAATATTCGACTGATCTCAAGGAACAGGAATGGCGTTGCGATCAGGAAGAGTTGGTCAATGTATCTTGGCAGAACAAGTGAGCCCATGGCCAGAGAGAAAGCCAGCAGAAGAAAGTTAAGAGAGAATGGTGTTCTCTGCTTCCACTTGCTGAAGGTTACCAGAAGCAGGGCTGCTGCCGGTGCGCCAAGAATAAGAATGGATCGCAATCCAGCCCAGGGGAAGAAGGTAACAAGATTTGTGGTGGGATAGTCCATTGCAGCCACAGAAAACTTTACTTCCCCCGCCGCCCATGTGAATGAACCACATGTTATTTTGTGGAAAGCAAGCCAGGCAATTCCGATAGTGCCCAGAAGAGCAAGAAGCTTCCAATTCCTGTTCCTTATGCAGTGGTATCCACTGTAAATGAACCCCTCGGGTCTGGCAAGCGAGGCGATTAAGGCACCGGCATTTGAAGTTTTTGCAGACTGCAGAAGAAACATCGCTCCCAGAAAAGGAATGGCAGAGCTTCCTCTTACACACAGAAAGACAAAAACCGGGTTAAATCCTAGAAAAAGGGCCGCTTCCAGCCCGATTCTTCCCCGACCCGCCGAGTACCATGCCGCAGCAAGAACGAGAATTGCGGAGACGAGAGTAATTACAGAGTGGTAGAAGATCCCTCCCGGCACCCGAAGAATGCCTGTTAGGAGTTCCAGCGGCTTGGGAACAGTGTTTGGATAGTAGATCTGCCAGTCATCATAAGTGCCCTGCTGTGAAATGATCAACCTGCCGGTGTTTACAAGTTGATTTGCCCACATGTCATGAGCATTCCTGTCAGGGTCTGGAATATCACCTCCCAGGATCAGCAGTGTTACCAGCACAGGAAGTACTGATACCGCAAGCAGCAGGCTGTTTTTATTCAGTGTCAGACTCCATTTTTCAGATTAAGATTTCTTCCTGGAACACCACAATCCGGTATTCACTGATTTAATATTTTACGAGCCATCCTGTCATACATGACAGTTCCTGCAGCATAGAAGAACCGGAGTTAACAGAAGGATCAGTACTTTTTCCCGAACAAGTATTGTATAGAGCCTTGTACAATTCCCCAGCCAAGCACTGCCATATCATATATGCAAAGAACCGAGAAGTTCACAACTGT
>JAGLDB010000257.1 GCA_023145935.1 Candidatus Sabulitectum sp.
GACATCAGACTGGGTGCCGGAGCCATAACTGCATTCGGCTATGAAACAGAAGAGCGCAACTACTCGGCTCCTTCAGAGAACGATAACTATAGAAGCGACTGTACAACTGGTGAACTCTCATTTGGAGGGCCGGAACCTCTGACTTCTTACCTTCTCCCGGCTCTTGGAATAGATATCCCGGGAGAAATGAGGGTTTTCACTGCGTTTGACTGGGGACGCAGCGGTTTCGATCTTAAGGACAGCAGGGGAAACTGGGAAAACAACTGGCAGAACAATCTTTCAGGCTGCGTGAACCTGACTTACCATCCGGATCCGCTAACCACGATCAGCAGCCTGGGAAGGTATTCCTACAGACAGAGCGGATGGGATGAATGGGCATGGTCACAGTACAACCAGCCGGCATACATTGAAGGTGTACCCTATCTTGGCGGTGACTTTGATTATGCGCTGCCAATAAGGTTTGATGAAACATGGGGAATAACCTCTAGAATATCAAGGCTGATCGGCGAGAAATCTCTGCTGGAAGTTTCCTTCGACAGAAGTGAGTTCTGCCAGTGGCGCAGGATCAGGGATGAAGGTGGCGGATATGTTGGTGAGGGTCTTGCTCCCGCTGCATGGTTCGGTGAATTCTTTCCGGAAAGTGTAGCGGATTCCCTGGGCTTCTACCATGCTGGAACACATGCATCGATCTGGCTTGATTCAAGAAGCAGTGTTGTAACAGGCAAAGTGGGCATCACCAGTCAACTGAGCACAATACTGAAGATCAATGCAGGGATAGAAGGAAGTTATTTCGACATTTACGATTTCAGTGTAGACTCCAAGGGCCCGGAAGAAACCTGGGTAAGTATATGGAAAGCATATCCGAGCTCCGGGGCTGCATATGTACAGACATCAATGAACTTCTCCGGAGCAATGGTTCTGAACGGAGGCCTGAGAGCAGATATCTTCAATCCCAATACCCGAATGATCGTTCCAGGAGAGAGTGGATCAACTGCGGTCCCTGTAAAATTCCAGTTGAGTCCCAGATTTGGCATAACGCATCCTATTTCCGAAAGAGATGTATTCTTTGCAACCTATGGGCGCTACTTCCAGATGCCCAACCTCAATCAGATGTTCTCCGGTTCCAGTTACAACCTCTCTGGAAACTACTCCATTGTTGGTAATCCAGACCTTGATGCAATAAGAACCATCTCATATGAAGTGGGGGTCAGACATAGAATAGAGGATCTATCCACTCTTTCATTCTCCGCTTTCTCAAAATTAATCAATGGACTGGTGCAAACTTCCCCAGGTTCAACAGAAGGTCTCGACCACTTCTTCATGTACGAAAACGACAACAGCTATGCAACAGTTCAAGGAGGGGAGCTATCCATTCTCCGTCTGCCGGGATTTTTCTGGTCAGGCAGCATCAGTTATACATACTCTGTAGCTGAAGGCAGGTATTCTTCTGCAACTGAACAGTATCAGTACTCAAGTGAGGGATACGCTGTGATCCCCACTGATGACAACTATCTGGACTGGGATCAGCGCCACACCGCAAACGCTCATCTGAACCTGAGCACAAACCGTGGAGAGGGGCCTGTATGGGCAGGAATCCACCCTTTCGAAGGCTCTGCTCTAAGCTTAAGCTGGTCTTGGGGCAGCGGATATCCATTCACACACTCCTCAGATGAGATGATTCCTGAAATCAACAAAATGAGGTACCCATGGACCATGCAGACAGATCTAAGCTGCACACGCAAATTCTGGATCGGATCAGCTGAGCTGGAAGCAAAAGCAACGGTCTTTAATCTGTTCGACAGGGCAAACATCGTTCGGATCTTTGATTCCGATCTGTACACAAGTACAGGAGACCCCGGAGGGATCAGATCAAACCCCGCTGCATTTTCCCCGGCGAGACATATATTCTTCGGCCTTGGTATGAGCTGGTGAGGGAGATAATTATGAAACACAGAATATTCACAATGCTGAAACTTGTTCCTGCACTGATCATCTTAGCAGCCGCATGCTACAGCCCGGTTGAGTACAATGTTGTAGATGAGAGCAGGCTGGTGAAACTGTGCGTTTCTGATAACACAATTGCAGGGACCTTCAGCGGTATTTCTGACGGCAGATCTCTCTGCTCCATTGGAAACAATGAATTCATTGTGGCTTCAGGCACCGGTACTCTCTACAGGTTCAACTCTCCGGCAATGGAACTGGATACCTCTTTTGTAATCGGCTCAGGCAGCGGATCAGGATATGGAAATATGATTACTCCAAAACCGGGATCCATCTATGTTATAGGAGCTGCAGGAAAGATAATCGAGGTCAATCTGGCAACAAATTCGGTTATTGATGAGTTTGAAGCTGGTCCAATGCCCAATGCATTGTGTGCTTCTCCAACCAATCAAAGGTTCTATGTATCTGACGGCAGTGACCGGCAGATAAGAGAGATCGATCCTGTGAGCAACACAGTTCTTCGCACATCCGACCCGCTGAACAGTGTCCCTGTTTCAATTACCATCGAGTCTTTTCAGAATGCCTATCTTCTTGCAGCCAGCTCCAGCGAAGAAGGCTCTGTGGAGAGAGTTACTCTCGGCACCTTTTATGTGAATTCCATATCTATTGGCAGTTCCAGTTCAGATATCACAGCAGCTCCTGCAGAATCAATATGGGCAGTTGTACATCCCCAGTGGTTTGCAGAAAACGGAAGCATTTCCATCTGCAGCAATTTCTTCAACCCGGAGATCTTTTCAATATCTATTGCAGGCCACCCCACAAATGTCTGCAGTGTACCGGGGTCAACTTTGTTCTATGCTCTGAGCTATATGGGAGATGGAACCAGCAGAATTACCGCAATAAATTACTTCACCAGAGA
>JAGLDB010000258.1 GCA_023145935.1 Candidatus Sabulitectum sp.
AAACTATGAATGAGATTCAGAGAACAGTCGAGTACTATCAGTTACTGATTGACAAGTTTCAGAAGACGGGGCATTCGCCAGAACAGCTGCGGATCTACAAAGAGATCAAAGAGCTTGTAGAGGGTTGTTCCTCATATGAAGAAATACAGAGCAGGATGAAGAACGAGGGGTACTGGGAATCCCCCGGCCAGGCTCTTTACCTGGACAGAATGATGGCCCAGAAGAACGCTGCGAAAGAGAATGGATTTGTAGAACTGGAAGCTCTTTACCAGAGCAGATATGATGAAGTTAAAGCTGATTCCTCGAAGATGCATGATGCCAGCTATTCCAGTAAAGCAATGAGTATTCTTGCGCAGTATTCCAACATTATGGATACCATGTTCGGAATCTACACTGAATACTGTTATCACAGTTCAGCGAATGTTTACGATGATCTTTCCTATAGGGGCAGCCTGAACAACATCAGGGAAAAACATGCTCTTCTGAAAAGCATGGGAACCTCTTTCCGGGAAGTCTCAGGTAACAGCTTTTACCGGGAGCATATAGATCTTTCTGATTCCAAGTACCAGCTCTTTCTGACCACGGTTGAATCGCTGCTGAACAAGCATGAGCCGGACAGAAGCGAGGTGGAACCCTTTGAGGAAACATTAAAAGTAGCGTGGGAAAAGCTGAAAGACAAAAAGGCAGAATTACAGCGGATAGGACAGTTGGAGGATGCAAGAACCAAAAAATCTTTCTTCCTTGCTGTTCCACCGTCTGATAAAAATGGCAGCTATGAGCTTATCAACAACGAACAAGAAGAGTTTTAATATGGATGCATCAATACAGCAGACAATTTCCGGCTACACAGCAGTGTTTGATTCCTTCACCATATCGGACGATGCTCTGAAAAAAGACATCGAGGATTTCCTGAACGACTTCAATGCAGTAGGAGAGAATTCAAACGATATCATGGATTTTATGGCAAAGTTCCCTGCAAGCGGGCTTCAGGAAAAGTATTCCAACCTTATTGCACGGGCATCTGCTCCGCCACCGGTATCGGTAGAAACAAATGCAACAGAAGAAAAACCTGCAGGTGCATTGCCAACTGTGAAGGAATTTCTTGAACAGTACAGAGAATCCTACAATGCTGTGAAAGGTGCGGGATACCGCACAAGAGCAGAGAAGGCATACGAGAACATTTTCGCAGTAGCAGATAGAGCAGATGATCTTATAGACATGAACATCATTCTAGAGAGGGAACAACTGCTCTGGAAGATCGTTACTGAAGACCTGCTTGACATATACCAGACAGTGCTTGACGCAACCGACCCTCTAAATCTTGCTGCTGTATCGCGATTCCAGAGAATGATCAAAACCTGCGGTGAAGCCACATGCGACGAGGATCTTGCATACAGAACAGAAGTTGATATCAGCATAAATCAGAGGCATACATACAGCCTTATTTCTACCATTTTTGTTCCTGTAATGCTGGCTAAATCACTGATGGAATACGACAAGATGAAAAGCGTATTCAGAATATGGCTGGCTCCGAAGAAAGATCTGCTGGGTGTGATCTCCATGAGAGGTGCTGTAAGAAAAACCTATGAATTCATAGTTAAGACCTATGGCTGGGACTTTGATCACATTGTAAATGATCAGTGGATGAAGATGTGGCTGATTGCCCCCACAGCAATTGATGCCAACGGAAGAATAAGAAAAACTCTCGATCCGCAGAACATTGAGACATTCAGAAAACAGTTGTTCGATGATGTTCTCTCAGATAGAACAATTGATGACATCCTTCTAACAGAGCAGGAGAGGGTCTTGTTTTTTGCTCTGGACAAAAGACAAAACGAGGTCATTGCAAGTTACACCAGGGCAGCGGAAGAACTGAATGCCGATATCGTTTTCTTCCAGTACCTGGATCAGCTTAAGGCAGCCGCTGCAGGCAGCGACATAAAGCTTCCAGAAGCAGATCCGTACAGCCAGGACTGATAAATCAGATACCTGCAGTTGTCAGTATAATCTATTCGGGTCATCAACTGGCCGAACAGAGAGTTAATCGGGTCACATTCTGAAAAGAAGATGATCTATGAAAGTACATCTGGAATTCCTGTGAAACAGTATCGCTGCCTTATAGTTCCCTGACAATTCTTTCAAACTCACTTTTCAACTTTGGTATGTCAGTTGTGGCAACTCGCCATATCAGTACTATTGAAACACCAAAATACTGATGAATAACAATATCCCTCATCCCGGCAATTTCTCTCCATGGTATTCCAGGGTATTGTTTTCTGGTTGCAATCGAGATGCTTTTGACTGCTTCACCAATCAGTTCGATTCTTCGAATAACGGAATCCTGTTTCTCTATATTGTTCATGAAGTCATTTTCAGAAACATCCTTTACATAGTCTGCTATTCTTTCAATGCACTCAAGGATATCTTCCAAAAAGACTAACTCATTTCTTACCTGTTTGTTTTCAACCATACATTCTGATTTCGTCAGACAGGATTCGTTTCCTCAGCTGTGGCTTGATCGCCTGATACTCCACCAGATCAACTTTTTTATTAAGAATATCTTCCAGATTCAGCTTTATCTTCATATAATCAAGAAGACTTATATCATTCCCGAATTCAACCAGAATATCAACATCACTCACTTCTGTATCTTCTCCCCGGGCTGAGGAGCCGAACAGACCTGCACGCGTAACATTGTATCTTCTCAGTATGGGAATAACTATTTTTCTTATTTCTTCGGCTGTCATTCTCAAAGCTCAACTCCGTAGTACAAAGGACAAAACAAACATGATGTAGAATTCTCAAAGCATTTCCACTGAATCAATTATAAATTTTAGCGAATGAAGAGTCAATCAAAAC
>JAGLDB010000259.1 GCA_023145935.1 Candidatus Sabulitectum sp.
ATAAGTAACTTCCTCTTCACCAGGTGCATTCTCTTGTCCAAAGGCAGTTCCCGCGATTAGTATTGCCAGAACAAATACTAGATAATATCTCATTTCAATCCTCCTTCAAGTTGAATAAATTCGATTGACTACAGAAGTATAACAAAAAAAGAGCCCGGCGGTTAAACCGGACTCTTTATTTAATATCAGAGATTTATTTCGAGTAGAACTCAACCACTGCTCGCTCAGATACCTCGATAGGTACATCCTCACGAGCCGGGAGAGCTTTAACCGTTATTTTTCTGTTCTTGGGATCAGCTTCAAGGAAACTTGGAACGCCAATACCCGACCCGGAAGCCATGTGATCGGTGATAACTTTAAGGTCTTTGCTTTTCTCTTTAAGGGTTAAGATATCGCCTATCTTAACTCTAAAACTTGCAATTGTTACCTTCTTGCCATTTACTTTGATATGACCGTGGTTGACAAGCTGTCTTGCGGCTGGAATTGTAGGTGCGAAGCCGCCCCTGGCAACAACATTGTCAAGTCTTCTCTCTATAAGTTGAAGAAGGTTTACACCTGTCTCACCCTTCAGACTGCATGCGTCAGAATAGTAGCGACGAAGAGTCTTCTCGGTAAGTCCGTAGTTGAAGCGGATCTTCTGCTTCTCCTGCAACTGGAGACGGAAAGTTGAGACTCTTCTGCGACGGCGCATAACACCCTGCTCGCCGGGACTGTTGCTTGATTTAGGCTCTTTGCGAACCAGGCCTGGAAGCTCTGTTCCAAGTGATCTTACCTTCTTGAGTCTTGCTCCTGTGAATCTGCTCATCTCATCTCCTTCTGCAATTGCAGTTTTTTTGACAGCAGCATCAGCTTTACAAATCTGCTATCAGCTGTTACATCGCACCGAGTTGTGCGCAAGTTGAAGAAATCTAGTGTTTTGCACCATAAAAGTCAATAACAAGAGGATCGGGATCTCTCCCGACCCTCTTGATTAATCTACAAATCACCTATGGAAGAACTACGCAGTTCTTTACTATGCTCTCGCCAGGTGTGGTCAGTCTGAGGAAATAGATACCGCCAGCGGTATTAGCGCCCCAGTTTACGCTGTGCTCACCTGCAACGACCTCGTTATTCACAAGTGTTTCCACAATTCGACCGTTCATATCAAACACGCTGAGATTAGCATGTCCGGAAGCCGGTACAGTAAAGTTAACTGCAGCATTTCCTGTTATTGGAGTGCTGATGTTAAGAACGAGTCCGCTGTTTATACCACCGCTCTGCTCTTCAATACCGGTCTGCCATGCTGGAACCGTGGCCTGTAGTGGATACAGATTGTGAGCGGTAACGGTAACTGTTACGTCGTCACCTGTTGGAACATCTTCCACATTTATTGTAACTGCTCCGGATGCATCGGTGTAACCGCTGCCAAGAGTAACCTCTCCCTGGCATAATCCAACCATGGCGCCTTCAACTGCTGCATCAACAGCTGTTGAAACATTAACTGTATAGTTTCCTACTGCGACATGGGCAGGATAGTCTGCGGTCAAATGCACAAGAAGACCTGTGGTAGTGAAAATGTCGTGCTCAGGCTCACCGAAGATCATGTGCATGTTGCTGTCGGATGTACTTCCTGTATACTGATAAGCTTTGATCTTGCCGTAGTCAAAGGCTGCACCCATGTGATACAGTTCCTCCTGGAAATATCCTCTGAACTGATACATTGCAAGAGAATCCGTAGGGCCAACATTGCTGGCAACTGAAGCACCCATGAAGCCGATTGCACCCTTTGGATCAGCAATTGAACCGGAATTCAACCAGGCCTCACCGAAGCAGGTTGTTCCCCCGCCGAATTCAGCATTGTTACAGGCTATTGAGCTGATCCACGGAAGCTTTCTTCCATTCGTAAGAGCAGCAACATCGGAGTTGTTGAACCCCGTTGTAACCCAGGAGGTTATTCCTCCGTGCCCTATATAACTCACAAGGGATGCTCCGTCATTGAATTCAGCGGAAAGGTTTAATACACTAGGCGGAATTCCACCGTAGGCACTACTGTTACAGTAGAGCATAACATCCATGTTGCCATCGTTTGCCATTACTTCCTTGTATCTGTAAGACATCATTGGATCCTGGAAGTCGGTTGAACCAATACTTACAGCAAACTGGAACCAGCTGGAAGCAGGCTCCCATGGGTCAATTTCGTAAGCCCATACTTTCCATGAAGTGTAGTTAAGACTTCCAGTGTCGGAACAAAGTCTAGCCACATGGATGCTTGGGTCAACACCGGTGCCGATAACTCCGTACTGATTGTCTGAAGCTGTGCTTCCAACCCAGTAAACCGGAACTGCTGCTTCGTTACCAAGAAGAAGACAGTACTCCGGGGGATTGCTCCATGTATTAAAAGCGTTCTCAATATAGGAATCAATGGCACTGGAAGTGGTTCCAATAGTTTCTGTTGTTGCAACATGAACTTCGTAACCCTTTTCACGCTTCCACTGAATAAGGTCGCTGGCAAGAGCCACAGCTTCCGCAGGGCCGATAACAAGGTAGGAACCATCAACAACAGCGTCTGTAAGCTGAAGGCCCAGTACATCTCTGTAAATCGGGATGTAACTTCTGGTCATACCTGTTGAAGCTCTGTAGAGCTCATTCTCGCCCTGGGAGGAACCGCTTACAAGCCTGACTCTGACATTTGTTGTAATAGTAGTTTCCCCGGTAACAGGGTTAACTGATACAGGGCTGAATCGTACCCATGCCACACGGATATCGCGAAGTATTGATACACTTTCAATAACAACCGGGATGGATGGATAAGCCTGTGGTGTGCTGTAAACATCTTCGTTGACC
>JAGLDB010000026.1 GCA_023145935.1 Candidatus Sabulitectum sp.
AAACATGCTGAAGATGAATCCGGGAAAGTTCTTTCTTCTGTCTGCGAAAAGAAGAAGCAGAAGAATGATCAGCCCTCCCAGAGAACTGTAAAGCTGTGCAGGATGTATTGCTGCACCGCCGAAAACAGAATAAGGAAGAGACCCGGAAGGAAAGGAAACACCTATGGAACAACTGGTTTCAGAGCCGAAACAACACCCGTTATAAAAGCACCCTACCCTGGTTATAAAGATGCCGAGAGCAAAGGACGGGATAACAGCATCCACAAAGTGCCACAATGGCCACCCTTTCTTCAGTATCCAGACGAACCCCACGATCATTGCCAGGATCACACCGCCAAGCATGCTCAAGCCGTACAAACCATTCCAGAATGCTACGATGGCAAGTGGATCACCTGCGTACTGCTCCATGTGGGTAACAACATAAAAAACTCTTGAACCAATAATGGCAGCAGCCATTATCCATATGCTGAGATTAACGGTTTCATCCCCGGGAATCCCCAGTTTGAGAGCCCTGCGAGACGCAAGTTTCACTCCAAGCAAAAAAGAAATGGCAAGCATCAACCCATAGCTGTTTATGGGCAGTGAGCCTATTTTGAAAAGAATCGGATGCATATTCCCCTTCAATCTATCTGGTTTAACAAATGCTCCAAGAGCATGTCAGAGTAAGCAACATTACCATAAACAAGGCACTCCCCTGGGTAGCACGGGAATAGAACACTGGCATTTATAACAACACAAACAACCACAATCCGCGCGTATTACCGTCAAATAGCACTGCTATACTCTTTAAATTCGCACGAATTATGACTCAAGCCTGTGGCGTAACTACACAGCGCTTATTGTCAGACACACTCCTATGATAATGAAGAGACGGGTTACTGTCAGTAACTGCGCCAGTTCCTTATCACATTGTATGAAAAGCCCAGTAGCAACATTTCTGTGATCAAATGACTGCCTCCGTAGGTGATTAGAGGCAGCGGAAGACCAGTAACCGGCATCATTCCAAGTGTCATCCCTACATTAACAACAACATGAATAATAATAAATATTGCAGTTCCTGCACCCAGCATTGAATTGAACTGGTTCAAAGAACGCCTTGCACCATCCAGAATTCTCCATGCGAGTATCGAGTAAAGAATAAGAAGGAAAAGACTTCCGATGAATCCCCATTCCTCTGCCCATACAGAGAAAACAAAGTCAGTGTGTCTTGCTGGAAGAAATGCAAGTTCGTTCTGACTTCCATTCAAAAAACCCTGACCTGTAACCCCGCCTGAACCAATTGCAACTTTGGACTGAATAACATTCCATCCAGCACCGTAAGGGTCAGCTTCCGGGTTAAGAAAAGTTGTAAGTCTGGCCTGCTGGTATGGGCGAAGAAGACCCCATGCTGACGGTGTAACTGCAGCGATAATGCTTGTCATAACCAGAAAGAATACCCATCTTCCAGCCTTTGAATCCGACCGGTAAAGAACCCAGCAGAGAACAGCTGTGAAAATCATCCATGAAGTAAATTTGATGGATGAGACTGCAGCAGACAGCGGGCTAAGGAAAAGAAAAATCCAGCCAAACCCAAAGCCCGCCCAGTAGATCATTCCCAGAATGATCATAACTATAGCCGCAGCAGTACCAAGATCCGGTTCAAGAAAGGTTAATATTGTCAGTACCCCAACCGCAAGAAGATAGAGAGGTACCCCACCGGCTACAGACTCTTTTCTAAGAGCTGGAAGCCACCTTGCGGATAAAACTATTACGGTCAATTTGGCAATTTCTGAAGCTTGAATATTCAATGGCCCGATCTGAAGCCATCTGCCTGCGGGACCTGCTCCGAAAAAGATTGTCAGCAGAAGAAGAACAAAAGAAACACCATACAGGAACGGTGCCGACTCCTCCAGGAATCTCAAAGGGAATACCGAGGCACCCATGAAAATCACAACTCCAGCCAGCATGAAGAACAGCTGATGAACAAATAGATTCTTCTGAGATCCCGAAGCTGAATAAACATTCAAAAGTCCAATAATAAGAAGAAGAAACAGAGGCACAACAAACAGCCAGTCTACCCTGTCATTCTGCCTCATGGGAAATCTCCAGTATCTTCATGATGATCCCTGCGGCCACCGGCCCTGCTACAGCTCCGCCATGTCCGCCATTTTCTATGATAACAGCAAAGGCAACCGGTATCGGCTCTTCTATGTACCCGTTTACCCATGCATGGTCTTCATTGGGTCCGTTTTCAGCTGTACCCGATTTTCCGAAGACCTGTACAGGAAGGGATCCCATTGAACGGTGCAGAGTGCCGCGATTTGATTCAACAGCCAGTCTCATACCCTCCCTGACAATTCTGTATGTCTCCTCAGAAGTGTTCGTCTCCCAGGTTGCATCTGAGAATGGCTCGTTCTTCAATACCGTCAGTGGTGGAAGTTCTCCACCGGAAGCTATCAATGCTGCGGTAACAGCAATTTGAAGCGGTGTAGCAAGCACCTCTCCCTGTCCGATGGAAGCGATCATAAGATTGCCAAGCCCCCATCCACCCTGACCGAACAGATCGTTCAACATCTCTCTGGTGGGCAGTGCACCTGAAACTTCTCCTGGCAGGATTCCTGTCACAGGCGCTCCCATCCCGTATCCATGTGCAAATTCCGCCATTTCATCCATATCGCCAAGCATACTTGTTCTGTAAAAATAGGTATCACATGACTGGGTCAGTGCTCCTGTGATGTTAAGCCTTCCGTGGGTACCCCAGCATCTGAAATCGCTTCCTGCAAAATGAAATGTGCCATAGCATGGATCCGGCATTGTGTTTTCATCCACAATTCCAGATTCGAGCAGCCATGCAGCAGAAACTATTTTGAATGTGGAGCCCGGGGGATATGCGGTAGCCCATGCCCTGTTCAGAAGAGGTTTTCCGGGATCATTGATTATACCTTTCCAGGATTCAGACGAAATACCTCCAATGAACAGATTGGTATCATAGCCCGGAACAGAGGACAAAGCTAAAATTTCCCCGGTTCTGTAGTTGATGACCACAGCTGCTCCAGGGTGGCCTGTTGCAATTATAAGAGAATCAGCTGCAAGTTGAATTCTGCTGTCCACCGTGAGCTCTATATCCTCTCCTGGATCAGGCTCCACATCCCCCCCCTGAAATCTCTCAACTATTCTTCCATGTGCGTCAACAACCTCGCGGATAACACCATGTTCTCCCATCAGTCTGTTGTTAAAAATTCTTTCCAGCCCGGTTCTACCGGAAAGTTCACCCTCAAAAATACGGGTGCTGTCCGCCAGACCAACATACCCCACCATGTGACAGAAAGAGATGCCAAGTGGATACCTTCTTCTGGGTAGAACATCCACCGACACTCCTCCAAGACGGTAAAGATTATCTGCAATTCGTCCAACCTCTTCAACTCGCAGGCCACTGCTTATCTGTGTAGACCTGTATGGGTTCAAATCTGCAGCTTCCAGTCTTCTCCCAAGTTCATCCGGATCCATACGAAGAAGGCTTCCAAGAAGCTCGGTATTCACAGAGTCAAACTCAACACTAACCAGGGAAACTGTGAACGCAGGCAGGTTGTCTGCCAGTACAACCCCATTCCTGTCTCGAATAATTCCCCTGGGAGCAGGAAGCACAACAGATCGAATATGATTCCTGGATGAAAGCTCCCGGTAATAATCACCTTCAATGATCTGAAGTTCAACCAGTTTGCCCGCAAGCAAAATAAAAACAATGGCGATTATTATCAACAGTGAACGATACGGCTTTTCGCTGAAAGAAAAAACCGATCTCATATGGTTTCTCTGCTTCGTGTTCCCGCCAGGAGGGAAATGCCCAGATATACCAGAAGCGGAAAGAGAATTCTCGGTACGATCATAAAAGTGAAAGCACTGAATCCGCTTCCCACAGGTCTTGCTGCCATAAAGACAAAAAACAGATCAGAGAATATCGATGCCATTAGAGCATTCATTAAAAAAGTCATTTCGTGTGCCCCGGTGGTTATCTGCAGTATTCTTCCAGACAGAGCAATCCCGGAAAGCATGGCAAGCGAGCTTACACCAGGAGGTTGATGAAGAAGAATATCTATGACAAAACCGCTCCAGAATGCACCTTCCAGTGACCAGTAATCCGAATCGGAGAGAGAAAGGTACACAAGAACCGGAACAAGAACAGCTGGAGCAACTACAACCCTTCCCAGTGTCACTTCAAGAAGAAACTGCACTGCTATAACCACTGAAACAATCACCCATCCACGAAGATGGTTCTTCATTCCGGATGATCCTCGGAGATCAGGATCAATACCTCGTCAACTCTCTCGAAATCAACCGCCGGACTCACTGCAAGAGAAAGATCCAGCCCTCTGCCCCCCTCTGATATGTCAACAACTCTACCCACGACCAGTCCTTCAGGGTAAACCCCTCCAAATCTGCTGGTAAGAACAATCTCACCTACTTCGGGATCCGCTGAGCTGTCTACATACTGAAGTCGGAGTCTTCCCCCTGACTCTGAGCCTAGAATACCAAGCGATCCGGTAGTAGCAGTTATGCAGCTCACATGAATAGCAGGGCTTGTAATAGGGACAACTGTAGAGCTGCTCGATTCTACAGCGGTAATGATGCCTACAAGACCGCTGCTGCTTATGCAGACAGCTCCATTGTAAACACCATGATCGGATCCACGATCAATCACAAGATCTCCCCTGATCAGCCCCTCTGACCGGTACATTACCCTTCCAACCATTGCTGTAACATCGGGTATCCTGATGTAATTCAACATTGAACGGTACAACCTGCTTTTTGCTGCCATCTCTCTGAGCTCTGCGTTCTCAAGCATTAATTTCACCGACAGGGAAAGATAATCAGAATTCGCAGTGTCGCTTTCTGAAAAAAACATAGATGCGAATTTTGATCCCAGAATAGAACCGCCAACACCGAGAACAGACGGACCCAGGAACAAAAGAGCCACTGCTGCTGCAATGTTCCATACCAGTCTTACATCACGGTTTCTCATATCAGTTGATCAGCAGTTTGCGATACCTGTAAAGATCGGAAAGAATGATACCTGCCCCGAGCACGGTACAAGACAGAGGGTTGTCTGCTATTCTAATGGGAAGGCCTGTCTCCCTGGTAAGAAGAACATCAAGACCGCGAAGAAGCGCACCGCCTCCTGTAAGAACTATTCCACGATTAACAATGTCTCTGCCCAACTCTGGAGGAGTTCTCTCCAGGCCTTGCTGTACCGCCTGTATGATTGCGTTAACTGGTTGCTGAAGTGCCGATCGTATCTGGCTTGCCTTTACTACTGTTGTCTTGGGGACACCGTATGTAGCATCCATTCCACTGACCTCTTCTTCCCTGGTATCTTCATCCAGCATGGATCCCAGCTTTATTTTAACCATCTCAGCCGTTCGTTCACCTATAAGAAGGTAAGCAGTCTTCTTCATATAATTAATGATGGCTTCATTCATTTCATCACCGCCGACCCTGATAGAACTGTCCGCTGCGATGGAATTAAGACTGACCACAGCAACTTCTGTGGTGCCGCCGCCAATATCAACAACCATGTTGCCAACGGCAGACTCAACGGGAAGCCCTACACCAACTGCAGCGGCAAGTGGTTCCGGTACAAGAAGTACCTCCCTTGCACCAGCCCTCTCAAGTGATGAGCGAACAGCATTAACCTCAACCTCGGTAATTCCGCTTGGCACACAGACAAGAACTCTGGGCCGCATGGAAAATCGTTTGGTCTGGGACCGCTCGAAAAACAGTCTCAACATTGCCATGGTTGCAGTAGCTTCTTTGATCACACCGTCTTTCAAAGGGCGCACCACCGATATATCCGGACCAGTTCTGCCCAGCATTGATTTGGCTTCCGAGCCGACTGCAAGAACATTTCCCGTGTCTCTCTCTATGGCAATTACACTGGGCTCTTCAAGAACGATACCTCTGTCCAGCTGATGAATAACAGTATTGGCTGTGCCAAGATCTATGGCCATTGCAGAGGAAAACATTCCAGCTCCGCTGGAGTTGTCCGAACCTGTTAACCTGGCAAAAAAGTTCCTCATCCCATTATTTTCAATCTCCCGATGTAGAATCAGCATGTTTACGCTGGTAACGCAGGCTATATACTACTTGGTGAATCAGATGAAAAGGGGTTACCTCAAAAGGGTATGTATTTAACCTTTCTGTTAACTGAAAGAGTTAACGGATTGGAAGAGCAAAGCATGACTTCCAGAATCCGTAGTCAGTTCCTACTGTATCAACCGGAACCGGTACAACCATATTCCACACAGAGCTCTGCGGTTCTCTCTGAACATCATAGCTTCTTATCCGGACAACCGAATTCACAGATGAAGACCGCAATCGCCACTCCATAGGCCATGCGTTGAATTCATCATGCCACGAGGAGGCGGTTACCTCCAGTGAGAAGTCTCCCGCGTCAAAGAGGGGAAATATTTCTGAATGTTCCAATGAAACAACCGCTGTGTCTAAACCTGCCGGAGAAAGAAAATACCACCGGTTATCTTCCCGGGAAGTCGTATCGCTGGACGCAACCATTTTCCACTGAACAGGCACAGCTGGAAAACCGGTTCTCATTAAGGATATTACTGCGTAAACATCAAGCAAACCACTTCCCGCAGGCATACCACCAGCGAAAAAGAATGCAGTGGCCTCTTCCGGGTGGTAGAGCAGGCAACCGGATGAATCAAGAAGAAGTGATATCAACGGAGAACCGTCGGGACCACAGAAATCAGCCCTGACCGCTGGGATGGATCTGGATGCCCATATGAGCAATGGCCCTGAAAAAACCTGATTCCTACCCTCAAGCCTTGCTCTCCCTCTCAAGAGAAAATGATCAGTGTTTTCCCACTGCCATGCAGCTCGGGCAGCATACGAAGATACATCATCAGACCTGGAAACTATTCCATGCACGCAGGCGGTGGACAACAGGAATAGAAAAAACGCAAAACCGCTTCGCATTAGATGTTGTACTGTTTCTCCAGTGCAATAATACGGTTTTCTGTGGCAAGCTCACTTCTGTACAACTTCCGCCTCTTAAGTATTGGCTGAGCCTTAGCCTCTGGAACCTTCTTCAGTAAATTGTCCAGCATTTTAAGAGCCTTTACTCTATCTCCGTCTTTTGCTGTCTTGTCAATCTGTTTAACAATGTCACTCAACTTTGCCATTTTTGATCCTTCCCCTGGAAGTACATACCTTCATAAAATCTCTTATCTTCTCTGTATCAACTCCGAAAGAACCATCGCACCATCCCGGAATCGGCTGCTTTATTCCATGAAAATCACTCCCACCTGTAAGAAGAAGATCGTGCTTTTCAGCAGCGTCTTCCAGAAAGGAGATCATGGTTCTGCTTTGATCGGGATAGTATGCCTCAAGGCCTGCAAGACCTGAATCAGCCAGAGAAGATACAAGTGCTCCCAATCCGCGAAGACTCTCCACCTGAATATACTTAGGATGCGCAAGCACCGGCAGTCCCCCGGCCTGTCTGATTATCTCAATAGCCTTGTAATCTCCCAGCCTCTTTCTTTCCACATACGCCGGTTTGCCTGATCCGAGATACCTGTTAAATACCTCCTCGGAGGAACCTGCAAGCCCCTTTTTTACAAGAACAGAGGCAATGTGAGGTCTTCCGACAACCGCATCGCCAGCCTCGCCAAAAACATCTTCCATGGTAATATCAAAACCGAGTTCCTGAAATTTCCTGACAATAGCCGGGTTCCTTGTATTCCTTCCGTTAACAACATACTGCAGTGCTCTCTGTATTTCTGACGAAGAATCACAGAGCATGGACAGATCCGCTCCGGGAAAATAGCCAAGAAGATGAGCAGATCCACCTATATGCAGATCCACGCTGAGCTCAACTGCAGGAACATAAAACAAACCCAGCTCTACGGCTCTTGCTGCAGCTTCTTTAATTCCCGCAAGTGTATCGTGATCGCTTATAGCGAACCCATCAAGGCTGCATCTTGCTGCTTCATCAACCAGCTCTGTTGGAGTCAGTCTGCCGTCAGATGCCGTACTGTGGGTATGAAAATCGCACAATCCCATATTTCTCCTCTCTGTAGGGTTTGAATATTATCATAGGACTGTCAAGTGGCAACCGGGTTGATGATAAGTTCACATAAGAGGAGCATACAATGGATCACAAGGTAATGTACATAAGAGAACCGGTACTGGGAACAATTCGTCTTTCTCTTTTGCAGGAAGAACTTCTCAAAACAGTGGAGGTTCAGAGGCTGAGCTTCATTCATCAGCTTGGAACCACCTTCCAGAGCTACCCCGGTGCTCACTGCATGCGGCTGGCTCACGCTCTTGGAGTTTCTCATCTTGCCGGGCGTATAGCCGGTCATCTCAGCGACAGAAATCCGGAGGAATACAACGACACCTCTAAATCCACCAGGAATCTTGTGGAAGCTGCTGGACTTCTCCACGACATAGGTCACACTCCGTGGTCCCACACGCTGGAACCACTCTACCTTGAACTCACAGGAAAAGACCATATGGACCTTGTTGCTGACATGGTCACAGGCAGAACAGTTATGCCTGTCCGCGGTGCTGGAAAGATTCCTGATATTCTTAAAAAACACGGAATTGACCCGGAGGATGTTGCAGATCTGATCACCGGCAGATACACAAAAAAAGAGTTTGCTCAACAGATGATCTTCGGTGAAGTTGATGCAGACATGCTTGATTATCTCCAGAGAGATTTCTACTTTACAGGAGTTGCCTTCGGCCACATCGAAGTAGACAGGATCATTTTTACCATGGCGATCAAGAACGGCAAGCTTGTTTTCCATGAGAAGGGACTGAATGCCATAAGAGATTTTCTTCTGGCAAGGCTCCAGATGTACTCATCGGTCTATCTCCACAAGAAAACCAGGATCGTTGACCGTATGCTGCTCTCAGCAGCCCGCAAGAGTGTCATTGAGCTGAAAGAGATTGAAGACTTCATGTTCATGACTGATGACGAGATCCTTAGTTCAATGGAAAAAGACTCCGCAGACCCCTGGGTGAGAGAAATGGCATGGCGTGTAAAATACAGACAGGGACTTTTTACACAGGTTTTCAGGATTGATTCTGTAACAACTTCAGAGAGTGATACCCACTTTCTAAACAGTCTCAGAAATCAGAACAGCACTCCGGGAAAGATCGCTGAACTTCTTACCAATAAAATATCTGCAAAGGCAGGTATCGATCCGGGATACATCCTGGTGGATCTACCAATTGAAGCCGTAAAAATATCAGAAGAACGATTCCAGAAGCTGGATATAAGGTTTCTTGACAGCAAAGACCGGATGATCCCACTGGAAGAAATTGATCCTCCATTTGCAGAGTATATGATGAAGGCAAGACCAAACCGAAGCCTGTTAACAGTTGCCTGCGCCCCTGAGTACAGAGAACAGGCAAAAGCTGCATGCAGAGAAATATTCGAGAATGCTGTGGAGCCTTTGTTCAGACAGGGATAACAGCAACAGATCTACAGCAGGATTATTATATTTCGCCGTCCAGTACTGTGGCCGGGGTTACCGCTCCACATTCTCCACAGGTAAACTGAAGGTGATCCCACATATCCAGAGAGATAAACCACTCGACTTTATGCTTTGGAGGTCTTTTAACTTCTCCGCCGCAAACCGGACAACTCCATTTTCTGTTACAGTTTCTTCTCAAATTCCTGAGGCTTTCACGAAGAAGGTCAACACAAGCGGTATGTCCATTTTCCTTTGCGATGTCCACAGAAGTTTTCTGTTGAGAATTCCTGTGATAGGCTTTTGCCCCTGCAGTAAGAAGAAGCTGGACAATTTCTATCGGATCTGCAAGCTGAGCGGAAAAATGCAGTGGAGCGTTACTGGAAGCATCTTCCGCACCAGGGTCGGCTCCAGCTGACAGAAGCAGTTTAACATTCTCGGCATGACCGGCAGCAACTGCCGAATGAAGAACTGTAGCTCCTGAAACCATAGTGGAAGCCGGTTGGATTCCCGCCTGCAGAAGTGACTTCAGTAAAAAACTGTCTGTAAGTCCGGAAGCCAGATGAAGAGGGGTAACACCTGTGGGATTCATGGGTCTGTTAAAGTCGCCGCCTCTGGAAGACATGTTCCGGAAAATTTGTGCAAGAGGCCTGTTATCGCCGGAAGATTCTGCCGCTTTTTTTACAATTGTAATGATCAGCTGTCTTCCTTCGTTTGAATTCTTTCCCGACAAATCGTATCTGCCTGAAGAGAGTGCTGCAAGTTTATCCCAATCAACAACGCTGCTAGCCAGCTCGTTCTGCATCTTCTTCAGACCACTCGTGAACAGTGCCATCGCTCCTCCATATTCATTCCGGTTCGTAGAGTTTACCCAAAGAGCGATTATGCTAATTTTCACAGGAAACAGAAAGGTTGTGCCTATATTCCCAGACAGTGAATGATGTTTGGAATAGCTTCCCGAGCGGACTCCAGGCCTATGTCGCTTATCTCCTCAACAAGATGAAATTCGGCTCCGGTGTACTGGCTTAAATCAGGTCGGATAAGATAATCCGGTGCCCACTCTTTGAGGTTTGCATTTACCAGGGCCCTCTGGGAAATAAGAACTGCTGCAAAAGCAGTTTCAGGAACCTTCGGGTTTCTTAACCTGTGAATAAGTGGAATGTCTGACACAACCTCAACAACTTCCTCAGGAAGATGAAATCGATGAGCTACTTTCTTTATCTCTTCAATTCCCTGCGCATGCATTCTAACCGATGGAACAACGCCTAGAAGATCCACCGCAATAACCACATCGGCACCCATTTCTCTGCACTGCCTTACAGGAAGGGGGTTGACTACACCTCCGTCAACATAAGTCGAGTCTTCTATCTGCCATGGGGAAAGAATTACAGGAACCGAAACACTTGCCCTGATCACATCGGAGAGCCGTCCTGAATGAAAAGTAACCTCATCCCCTGTATTCAAATTCACCGCGTTGGCACAAAACTGTCTTGTCAGATCCTCCACTCTGTACCCCTTGAACCAGCTTTCCAGCACATCGTAGAGCTTGAGGCCCTGCAGGAATCCAGTGATCATAGGCAGTTCCGGATCCAGCATATCTCTTACTCCTGCTTTATCAATTTTCCTAAGAGATTTGTAGCAGTCAATGTGCTGATAGGTTGCCCACAAAGCTCCCACAGCAGCTCCGATGCTGGTTCCAGCAATACAATGAATAGGAATACCACTTCTTTCAAGAGCGAACAAAACTCCGAAATGAGCATATCCCCTTGCAGCCCCACCACCGAGAGCAACGCCTATTTTTACCATTCGCCTGACCGGTGAGCCCATTTTACCATGGAAACTCCATCCAGTTTCTTTATCACTTCCGCTGCCTCAAAATCAGTGTTCCTTCTTCTGGCGCGTAAAACAATATTCAACTCTATCTCGTGGTCGGAAATTAGAAATGTTGAACTCTTTACAAAGAATTCCTTTTCCTGTAATATCTCCCTGCATTCGAGCTGGAAAGGCTCAAGAGGCCTCTTTGCAGATCTCACAGTAAGCATCCAGTAACTGGCTGCCGGCATTCTGCCCTCAATGGCATCCAGAACAAGAAGCACCAGAAGTGCCGCTGCAGAAGCAATTCCCGCCAGTGCATAAAAAGCAAATCCACAGAGAATCCCAATCATTGCAACAAACCAGATACAGGCGGCTGTAGTAAGACCGCCAACTCCCTCGCGATGACGAACGATAGTTCCTGCCCCAAGAAAACCTATGCCTGTAATAATACCGGCAATGATCCTGCCGGTATCTATACTAATCTCCGGGAACGATGCCTCGGCCTGAACGCCTGCAATAACTGCCACTGCAGCGCCCATAGAAACCAGAATATGCGTCCGAAGACCTGCAGGTCTTCCATGGATCTGTCTTTCAATCCCAACAGCACCTCCAAATAAAAAAGCCGCGAGTAACCTCAGTGCTGAATCCAGTATTGTCATCTTATCTTCTTTCTTTCAACAGACTCATCAGTGAAAATATCATCTTCATAAGATCTTCCGGCTTGTGGGGTTTGTGAAGATAACCAGTTGACCGGGCGGTAAGCAGATCTCTGATTCCCTGAGGAGCATCAAATCCTGTGGTTATCACCACTGCCATTCCGGGAATGCTTGTCTGACAATATCTAACTATTCCCGGTGTGGAGGTTCCCGGCATATTCAGATCAAGAACTGCGGCATCAAAGGTCTGCTCCCTGAGTAATTCCATGGCACGATCACCATCTTTGGCTCGTGTAACTACCATTCCGTTGTTCTCCAGGTACTCTGACATTGATCGCAAAACGATGTCAACTTCATCTGCTACCAGAATGGAAATTCCTTCTGCTTCCTGATTCTTCCGGCTGTGAACAATTGTGTTCCCCCCGGTTTCTTTCTGCTCATACCCATCCAGAAGAAGACACAGTATCGTCTCTCCGGAACCTCTTTCAAATACAATGCTTCCAGCAAGCTTGATCAAGGCTTTGTAACCGCTTCCTACGGTTGTACCGTACTGTCTCTCCACATCAGACACTGAATAGTTGCGGTTTGACAGTACATCTCTCAGTGCCACAGGCATGATGTATCCATCGGAATATCTGATGCAGACCTTGTTACCGGGAGAAACAACTTCAACCGTGTTACCCGACACCGGGATTCTCTCAGAGATATCAAAGCGAATCCTGCCCTCACTGTTCATTATTGCTGAGGAATTCAGAGCAAGACCAAAGAAGAATTCACGAAGCAGTTCGCGGTCAGCATTGATCAATACTCTGCAGTTTCCTGTGACTTCGATCTCGACTTTCTCTGATAGCACTTTCCTCAATACTTCAGCCACAAGACCCATCTCCTGAAGGACATCTCTCAGCTGCCTGCCAATCTCACCGGCGACGGCATTTTGAAGATCATCGCTGAGAGCAGCAAGTTTTTCCGCAGAGTCAAGAACTGAGACAAACGCGTTCCTGGCACTCTCGGAGTTTGACATTTCTATTTCCATTGAAGCAAAGCCAATGATTCCGGAAATATGATTGTTCATGTCATGGATAGCAGTCTTTATCAGATGAGTTCTTGCCTGGCTGATAACAGTTTCTACCACCACCTGATCCGAGTGAGTTTCAGCATTCTTTGAAACCACGGCCTTAACCCCTGTAATGAAGAGAATCAGAGTAGAAGCAATACGCTGATCCGAATGGAAGGGGTGCACTTCCATGATGCATTCTTTTCTGGAACCATTCATGGACTGAATTGCAATGCTCTTAGTGGAATACCTGCTTAGAGTTGACAGGCCACTCTTTCTTACCGTATCGGGCAGTACGGTTAAAGAACTCAGGTGAAGCTCCTGCAGATTGCTTCCGATCTCAAGAAGTTCAATACATGACCGGCTGGCAGACATCAGGGCTCCGTCCGGCGAAATAACAAGAAAGGCTACTCCCGATGAATTCTCCATTCCTTTTCGAAGAACTTCAATATCCCCACCTGAATTATCAGGCGAAAGTGTGTTCATCATAGACGATCTTCTCGCAAGGGATTCAATGATAAGAGCCCCCGGCACTACTGCAATAATTATCATCGTTATCAATACTATTATCAGACTGGATGCTATTTTTTCTAGTTCTTTAACCGCATCATTACTGTAATAATACGCTTTCATCGTAACATAATCACCATTGATTGTTTTACCAACAGATGTTTCTATAAATATGTTTTCGAAACCAGTTACGATAAGTGGAAACCCGCCTGTTAACTCCATCTGCAGGAAATCTGAATATTGAATCGAATCGCGAACAATATGAACCAAACAGCTGTTCATACCCAATGGATTGATCAGGGACATTAAAGGCCTGGTATCGCCGTAAATAGAACTACCTGTTTCAGTCTCATACCTGTCAATACTTTGGGTAATAATACCCATTGCTCCATGATACATATCAATTTCCCGCTGATTACTTTGATCTATAAGCGATTGAACAATAAGGTATTCTGCGCCAATAACAGCAGAGAATACTAAAAAGGCAAGAATGAATGGTGCATACAGCCTTGCCCTCCCCTTAAATTCTTTTTCTCTGTTCACTTAACACTCCCGTGAATATGCCTGAATCCGCTTTCATACAGCCTTAAAAGAATAACACCTTCTTTATTCATAAACAATGGCCAATAGAGCTTGACAATTGCAAACCGACAATTTATTATTGTGTGGTAAGATGTTACCATAGGAAGAACAGCTTAAAAGGGGGGGTTCGAATGAACTACATTGAAGCTACTAGAAATCAACTGGAAAGTTCCGGTCGCAGTCCAAAAACTGCAAACAGTTATGTTTCCCATCTTCGTCGCCTTGTAAACCACTTCGGCGACAAAACTGGAGACCTTACAAAGAGCGATCTCAGAGATTATCTTGAGGAACTGGTCAGCGAGGGAAAATCTCTCTCCTATATCAACCAGGCTCAGAGTGCCATAAGGTACCTCTATTCTCAGGTTCTCAAAAAAGACAATCCTCTGCCGGGCCCAGGCGTCATTGCAAAGAAGGTTCCTCTTCACGGTGTTTTCACCCGTGATGAAATTGCAGAAGTCTTCCAGCATGTTCATGATCTTAAGTACCGTCTCTCTCTCATGTTCATCTACTCCAGTGGCCTCAGGGTAAGTGAGACTGCAATTCTAAGGCGCGAGCACGTAGATCTCGACCACAATATTATACATGTGTACAGCCCTGAAGGAGGATTCCTCAGAGATACTATCCTTGCAAAAACCACAGGAAGAATCCTTGCTCAGTATCTGGACCTCAGAACTGATCCTTCACCATTTGTCTTCCCCGGCCGCGGAAGAACCAGTTTTGTCTCTGCCAGAACCATTCAGCGTGCGTTCACTGATGCCCTGACAGAAGCCGGAATAGACAAGAAAGCAACTCTTGGATGGCTCAGACACAGCTTTGCTGTACATCTGCTTGAGGACGGTGTTGACAGAAAAATGGT
>JAGLDB010000260.1 GCA_023145935.1 Candidatus Sabulitectum sp.
CCTGCACCAGAGGTGAAAGAGATGCAGAAAGAATGAAGATCTCAGCACCATCCTCTTTGTGTTTGTTGAGAATATCAAGAACTCCCGGTCTTACTTTCTTCAACAGCAGGGGAAGACAGTCTTTGACCTCATCGTGAAGAACATCCATAGGAAGACCGCTGAAATACCCTCTGTTCCAGCCTCTGCCTTCCCTCATGGTTCGAATGGGGTGTCTCAGATAATGGTAGAGAAATCTGATAACAACAGCTCTGGAAAGCACCTGCCTGCGAAAAAGGCCAAGGACAAACTCCAGTTCACTTGATACCGATATCAGCGTTCCATCAAGATCGCAGATGACAATTCGGGGGATCAACCGGTCACCAGGATTCCTCTACCTGTGCCTGGTGTGTTGTCAAAGGTTTCAAGTATATGAACAAGTATTCCCGGGAACAGTCTTGGGAACTCTCCATGGAAGAAAGAATGCGCAAGGTTGGTGTATGTTACAATCTGAGTAGCGTATTCTCCACAGGAAGCATCTTCAGCATCTACCAGCTGACCAATGCCGCGAACTTCGTAGGATTTGCTGTCAAGGAAAACCAGGCTTGTAACGGGGTCCTTCATGAGATTGATAAACGTATGGGTTTCAAAAGTGGGAGTAGAGTAGAGTTCCAGGCTGACCAATTTTGTAAGATCAAAATTCTCTGAAGTGGAATAGAGATTCTTGAGATAGTTTATCTTTTCCGGCATTGAACCATCCATATGTGTCTGCATGAATTCAATCTTTTCTGCGATTATCTCTCTTTTCGGGCAGAGCCCCATTCCCTTGAAAGCATTGTTGATTGTGAGAATACTGTCGTTTCTTCTTGCTCCCCTTGTGGCCATGGCTGCATTGTGGGGCCCGGCAAGAGAGGGAGGTGCGCCTCCCTGACCTGTTATCATACCCAATATGTTGTCCAGCACTTCTACTCTGGCTGTAAGATTCCATTCAAGGAATTTCTCTGGCAGTTCGGCTGTGTTGTAATCACCCCACACACCGTCAATTTTTGCTTTGATAATGCCCCGGGCTTCATTTGAAACATCCACGCAGTCTTGAAAAAAGGAGCTGCCGTTCCATAATTCCATGGTTCCCTGCTCCATCTCTCCGGCAATAGCTTTCCCTGCAATTGAAGAGAGAAGAAGCGCTCCACTGGCCTTGCCGGCCTTTTCCAAAAATTCTCTTCTGTCCATAAAAATCTCCTTAAAAGTAAGACTAACACAATAGGACGGCAGATTGTTATTGTTGTTACTGTTGTTAGAGCAATACTACCGGAGAGGAAAGTCAATTGTCCAGACTTAAAGAACTGGCTGAGAGCAGCAATCCCAATGGCTTTAAAACAGCCTGGGAGGATGCACTGAACAATGGAGTTCCTGCGAAGGAACTTCTTGAATCACTTATTATTCTGAAGAGCAGTATGGAGGGTCGTCTTCCCCTGCATCTTGCAGAGCTTGCAGTTGAAAGAATGGATTCAGAGAATCGCGGAGATGTTCTGGAGTTTGCCTCCGGCGCAGCGAAGCTATTTGAGCATTCATCTGTAATTGCAGGTTCTCTTGTTGAGGCCCTCAGAGATAAGTTCCTGGTTTTTGAGCCGCTGGAGATCTTTGTATCAGCCAGTGGGATTTCTTCAGAGAAAAAATTGTTACGGGATTCATGGAAGAGACTGGAAGAACTACTCAGGTATCAGAAGGGGAGTTTTATTTTCCACAAGGATTTTGGCCCGGGAGAGATTTTGAGAGTATCCAGAAGTTCATTCACCATTGATTTCCAACGATCAAGGAACCACGACATGACAGTGGAAGCCACAATTGATCTTACCCATTCCATTCCTGATGATTCGCTCTATGTGCAGAGATGGAAGCAGCATGATGCCTTTGCAGCACTTTTAACCGGCGGTGGGGAAAAACTTCTGAAGAAGGCATTTAGAGACACATCAGTCGATAACTCTCTCAGAGAAGTAAATCTTCTTAAGCTACTTGATGGATCTGATGTTAAACCCCGTGAAATGTGGCGGGTGCTTAAGACAGCAGCAGCAGATTCAAACAGTTTTATGGACATGGGTGATGCCATAATTCCTGCAGACAGTTCTTCTCTGCTTGCTCAGGTGGAAGCAGTACTAACGCTCAAAAAAATGCCGATGTCGGAAAAAACCAAAACAGTAACTGCCTTGATCAAAGCTGCCCCCAATAAAGAAGAAGCCCTGCTGGAGCAGATCTTTGACAGGGTGATAAGCCTGAAAGATATTGAAAAAGGTGCAGTGTTTGAACTTGCATGGCTCTGTTCCTCACGAGGGAAGATAAAGAAGTTTGGGGAAAGAACCGGCCATCTTCTTGAAATGAAGGCAGTGAGAGTGCTGCGAAGTATAGGAGAAATACACTCTATGCCATGCAGAAAACTCTATATGAAGCACTTTTTTGCGAATTCTCCTGAAGAAATGGAAATTCAGCTTCTTCTTGATAAACTTCCCAGAACACTCAGGGAACAGGCTGCAGATTTAGCTGTGGAATTCAGCCCTGAAGTACATTCGGAATATGTACTTAAAGCTCTGGATGATCCCAGGGAAACCGCACATTTCATGTGGGCTCTGGAGCGAGCTGCAAAAATGGAAAACTACATGGAGCCAGAAAAAATAGTTGAACTGGCTTTGAAAAATCTGCTTTTTGCAAAGACTGAAATGCAGAAAAGGGTTTGCTCTGTTCTTATGAACAAGCTTCGTCCTGAACTTGAACAGCATATATCTCTGCTTGATACCAGAAGGCTTGGAACACTCACCG
>JAGLDB010000261.1 GCA_023145935.1 Candidatus Sabulitectum sp.
TCTCACCTCTTTTTATCTTCCTGTAAAAAATACGCGAAAGAGTTGATGCGGGAAAACCTGTTCTATCATAGTTGAACAATTCGTTAAATCTTTTTGAGAATTCATGGCGCTTGGGGTGATCCAGAACAAGGTTGTCAACAAAAGAGTTCTGCTGTTCTATCCAGGAAGCACGGTCCTCTCCGGCAGTTTCCAGCCACCTGTAGTCATCAACCATTACTCGTCCATGGAGATTTTCTGTAAATGGGACTATTTTCGTCTTTGGTGCTTCCAGTTTCATCATAGCACTCCTCTCACGGTTAAAGAAATCAACATCAGCTGGACATTCGGTTCTCAGACAAATGCGGTTTGCTCATAATGCAGCATGAAGCGTGTGGAGTTATTCCTCCCAGGTCCATCTGTGATTGCAGCAATCGTTTCCCTGCATGAGTGTTTTGGTGCGAGTCATGCTGATTTTTTTATTAAACGCCTGACAGCCTGCGTAGTCTGTATGGCAGAGAGTGACATATCCTATGTTCGAAGCACCGTTCTCACGAAAGGTCTTTGCCCAGAGACACTCTGTAACACTGATCTCAAAAACTCTGCCTGTGTCTTCAACAATATCAAAAGTCAGGACATGCCTCATGAGGCGACTCGGATCTTTTGCCCATGCCTTGAAGGCTGCAAAATCGTTCGGCTGCCCATCCGCAATTTTCTTTAAGGTGTTATTCGACACTTCTTCGGATGCCGTTTCTGATGAAACTCTTTTCAGGGTTTCCAGGAATATATCATCTCCCAGCTCATTTGACAGACCAAGCATGATGGATATGAATCGCTGAAAGGTAAAGTCAAAAACTTCTTGAAAAGTCATCCCCGAGTCTTCAAGAAACTTGTGTTTCTCCATGTTTCCGTTATCCATCAGCAGATTCACGGTGCATATGGTACAGGCTATCAGCGGAAATTAAATTGAAGTGGCTTCTCATTCTCCTTCTCCAGGGGCAAGACGCTCAAGGTTTTCTACAGCAGTGTCTACCCATTCATTGTTGATATCGGCTGAAGCAGCCTTTTTAACAGCAGTTACGTAAATATCTATTGCCTTTTGTATTTCCGGTTCGTAGAACTGTTCACGAAGCTGGGTGTAAAATTCGTCTATGGCTTCCTCAGGAATACTTGCAGGCATTTCCATAGAGTACACGGCGTTGCCAAAGTTCTCGTACAATTCTCCAGCTCTCACACAGGATGCTATGAACCATACATCTACATTGTAGGTTAATGACTTCCCGTACCATTCCTCAACATAACCCTTTAAAAGAGCTTTCTGTTGCACATTTTCAGCAGAGACTGCAAGAGTGTCGTAGTCCAGTCTGGTAATTTCCCCCATCATGAAGGTGCTTTTCGCGGCATACTCGGCAGAGCCCTCTTCATGCAGGTCATATGCATCAATACAGAGCTGATACATTTCCCCGGCACCTGCGAAGTCACCGGTTTCGTAAAGAGCATCTCCGTTCCGGGCAAAGGTTTCACAATTATTGTTGCCTGAAGAAGAGTCAGCCACAGAAGTATTTACTGTTCCGAAAACAAAAAGGATTACTCCCAGCTTCAGAAATAATCTGGTGGTTCCGGTGGAATTGATTTTCATTCTCAACCTCACTTTCGATTTCAACCTGAACCGTTCAGGCATAATTCCAGAACTCAATATTTTACACTTTAGTGGATGCACATTTCATTGTCAAGTGGAATTGAGTAAGTATGTTAGTCTTATCAGCTGATAGAATTACCAGTTTGAACCAATCAATCAGAATATGAGAAGCTCTTGAAACGATACGGGAAATCTGTTCGAGAACGGAACCTGTATTTTCTTTAACAGGAATGTCCAGCAGATTGTGCAAATAAGCGGGAAAAGATCACAGTGGAACCTGCAAATGCAACAGAACCTCCTGCCTTTATCGACAACAGGAAGAGCGTTTCATGCAACTGATCAGTGTGTATTTACACGGATATTTGTAGAACTCGTCTGATGACACGGAGAAATCAGATACTATACATTCCTCTGAAAATAAGAAGATATCCGAATTGAGTTTCCACGATTCCAGATATCTTACCAACATACAGGCTGAATGCAGCGTCTTCAAAAAGGGGAACCATCTGACCCCGGCGAATTCACCAGAATCTTCGCCGTTTTCACTCGAAGAGCATTCTGAGAATTTAGAAGCGGCATCAATGAGTTAAATGTCATCTGTTTTCAGATCGTCTGGGATCATAAGACAGATGTAGTAATCAGACCATGTGAATTCGGAATTATTTGCTTCAGAAATATCGCAACCCATTTTTCTCAACTATGATTATTTACACTCTGTCAGCTACAGCGCATATGGAACTTACTACTGCAAGATCCTGACTGGAAAGGCTTTCAGCAGCAGATGAATGATTCTGATCCACTGATGCAGAAAATCCCCACTTTATTCAGATGAGCAAAGCGGGGATTGAAATTATCTGATCTGCAATCGGTCAGTTTGCGTAAATGGGGTAGGTAACTCCTTCTGTCCAGTAGGGGTTTACCTCGGGCATTAACTGCCACTGTGCTCCGCATTCACGCATGAAAGAAAAGCATTCATCTGCAGCAGCGAAGAGGCTGCCTTCCATCTCAGATGGAGTTATTGAAAGCTTTACCCCAAGAGATTCCTGGATCTGATCATCGGTTCTGCCAAGGAAGTGCATGAACTCAATGTCTTCACTGGAGTACCCGTTTGATCTGAGGT
>JAGLDB010000262.1 GCA_023145935.1 Candidatus Sabulitectum sp.
TGGAAGTTGTTGTTCTGGACATGGAGAAGGGTATGCTGGGAGAGAAGAAAACCCAGGCAATGAGCGGTGTCCAGAAGGACATCTTCTTTGCCGGTGGTCTTTTCGAGTATGCTGAAACTTTGAAGTAGAACAGAAAGTTGGAAAAGAGTACCGATGCAGCTTACGGAATAAAACAGTTTCTTCCAGAGAAACTATTCTGGAGTATCTCGTTATTTTTTCTTCTGCTGCCGGTACTCTTTGCCATGGCGCCGAGTCTTTTTCATCAGAGTGGCGGGTTTTTTCTCTCTGGAGACAAGGCTCTTCTTCAAATGGCAACAGAAGAAGTGCCTGACGGGATTTATACCGGTGCATATTCCAGATTTGGTTTTCACCATCCTGGTCCTTTGTATTTCTACATAAGGTATCCTTTCAGCATGGACGGGAATCAATTGCTTTCGCTTTATTTTCTTCCTCAGCTTATTGCAGGCTTTTCCCTCTGGGGCATTTTTCACATCACCCGCAAGACAGTGTCTGACAATGCAGCGGTTTTGTTTGCTGTATTGATTTCGAGTTTGATGTACGGTATGAACTGGTCTATCTGGTCCGGTATGTGGAATCCGTATGTGGTTGTTCTCCCGATGCTTCTTTCTATTGTTGCCATGGTTGCAGTTGCAGGTGGAGCAAACAAATATCTTCCAGTGGCTGTTGTGAGTGCTTCATTTGCAGCTCAGACTCATCTTGGTGTGCTTCCGGTTATGGGTCTTCTTCTTCTTTACACATTTGCTCTGATGGTTTACCGCAGGGATTTTCGGAACCGTTTTTTTACAGTCTCTCTTGTTATCGCATTCGTGCTTTGGATTCCGGTGATCGTTGACCAGCTTTCTCCTTATGGAACAGGTAACCTGTCTTCTATATTTTCCTTTCTCCGGGAAACAGAACCTGCCGGCATCTGCAATAACAGTATTTCGGTGTGGAGTTCTCTGGCTTCAATGATGGAAACAGCACCATTAGCTTCTTTTTTAAGAGTCTCTTCAAATTTCATGGTGCTGATCAACTCAGTTGTAGCCCTGATTAGATCACTGTTTCTTTTTTCTGCATGGCTAACTGCAAGACGGCGAAACACGAGCAGCTTTGAAACCCGCTTGTGTGAAGTCACATTGCTGCTGCTTATTGCTTCAGTTGCTTCTGTGTATGGCATCCGCGGCCTTGTAGAGCAATATCTTGCCCGTTGGATCTCTCTGCTTTCACCTCTTTCCTGGCTTGCGATAATTCTGGTGTACCGGAAAAGGCTCTCTTCCGGAAAAAGAAAGATCCTTTTCAGCATGCTTCCTGTTTTACTCATACTGTTCACCGTGATGAATGTGCATCAGGTTGCCAGTGAATCTTTCGCTAGTGATCCTCGGGGATATCACGATGAAAAAGTGAAGTCTCTTTCTATAATGCTTCTTGAAGACCATGAACTTCTTCTTTCGGACCAGATTCAGATAACAGTGGAAGACAACAGCCTCTGGCCGTACATGGCCGGTCTTGTCTGCAACCTCAGAACACACGGATACCAGGTGGCAATACAGGATGAATATGCCTACATGCTCAATAAGCCGAATCCGGTATTCTCACGGCCACTTGTTATTCATCTTTACCACAGCGGTTCAGGTATTGATTACCGGATGGAGAGAACAGACAGTTCCGATTGATACATTGACAACCGATCATCGGTGTTACAGTTCTTCGGTAGCAGAATTGCAGATACTGTTCTGGAATAGACAATGGCTACCCATACCAGCAGTGCAGGCCTAATTGCTTCCGTAGATAGAAGTAATATTTGGTTTGTTGTAAAGGAGTCAGCATTGGGGATAAGTGCCCAGTAGCTGAAAGCAATTACCGCAGGGATGTAAAGTCTTTTGCTTCCGATGAAAATTGATTCTATCAGGAGCGGAAGAAGAAAAAGACCATAATGATCGTAAGCAAGTGGAGATATAAGAAGCGAGATCCAGCATAGTAGTGGTGCAAGATATTTTGAAAGGTAAAACGATCTCCACCTGGATTGACCTATAGACAGCAGAATTGTTGCCAGTATTACAAGCATCAGTGAAGCAGATATCACTGTGAACAAGGCTCTTTCTTCCGCCGCTCTCTTCACCCGTTCTTCGTGGATTACCGGTGTTGCTGCACCGTAGTTTTTATTGTACATCCCTACTATCCTGTGAACATTCCCGGTTAAGCTTCGATTCCCCGGTATTGCTAGATTCCAACTGGAGCTGACATAATTCAGTGCAGTTGAGTACTGACGCCATGGTTCAGGGCCTGATATACCTAGAGTTGTTAGAATAACTGTAATGGTGGTCAGTGTTAGAAACACCCATGCCTTTCCACGCAGTATGAAAAGTGGTAAAGCAAGTGCAGGTTTAATCAGGGGAATCATGGAAAGAACACTGCCGGAGAGAACACTGTTTCTCTGCTGGTACATGGCAATGGAAACCAGAAAGAAAAGCAGGGCGGTAACCTGCCCCCATTTTGCAGCAGATCGATACGGGCCCATGAAGAGCAGAAGAGTTCCCAGAATAACCATAATTGCGATTGATTTGTTTTGTGGTCTTTTTCTAAGAAGCAGATAGAAACCCAGCCAGAATGATCCATGCAGGCTGAGAAACCAGATCCGTCTTATCCAGACTGGGCCAGTATACCGCGCAATGGAAAATGGAAGAGCGAACACCGGTGAGTAGAGATACGGCAGGTTCTCTACATC
>JAGLDB010000263.1 GCA_023145935.1 Candidatus Sabulitectum sp.
TTCAGTTCAGTTCCCTTAAGTGTAACATCAATGTCCGAACCATTCCTGTAGTTTCCCATGGCTCGTGAACCATACAGAACAACCTGTTCAAGTTCAGAAAAACTCTGAAATACATTCCTGATTCCATGAATTACATCATCGGACAACCCATATTGACTCATGTCAGAGACTGCTCAATTTATTTTCAAGCCGGCAAAACAGCTGATAATACTGAGATGTCACAGCTGTACAGATTTCCCTGGCAGTTTCTTCATTGTAGGTGTGCGAGGTTTTGTTTCTGCTTTTCAGCATTTCCATCCACCCCTGGCCATCCTCTATCAGATCCAGTTGGAACGCTTTTTGAATCGCAGAGCGGGACCCATAAATATCATTCTGCCCATTGTACTCCAGGAAGTTCTTAAGGGTTTTCCAGGCGAGCTCAAATGTGTACTCGAATGACTTGATCAGACCCTGTTCCTCAAGTTCAGATAAGTCACCCTTATCAATAAACCTCTTCATCTGCTTCAGAGCTTTCCCGTAATTTGCAAATCGCTGTTTCCATCGCACATCTTCAGCTACCATCTCAGCCTCCAGTCATGGATGTTTCCAAAAAACTGACAGAAGTCTGTCAGTAATCGTCCAGATCTTCCACTCCGATGATCGAATAGTCTATCACACAGACCTTCTGCAACTCTTCGCGAACCGAATACCCTTCGTCGGTCGGTCTTCCTATCACCGCAGTAAGCTGGCCGTATTCGGGAACAATATCGAAAGCCTTTTCGCCTACAAGAGCAAAAACTTCCCCAGATGCCTCGTCAGTTATGATCACAGTTTCAGATCTGGTTCCTGCATGAAGAACATCCACAATACCCACAAGTCTCAAAGTGTCATCAGGTTCTTCGGAAGAAGTGGTGGTACCGCATCCTGTAAGACTCAGTGCCATCATGAACAGAACAGCAGATACAGCGAGTTTATTCATTCTATTCTCCTTTCAGAGACCAAGGCTCAAATTCAGTAAAATCGACAATTGCACTATCTGCAATGATACCCCAACCGGCATCTCCTGCCCAGTCGGTAAGAGCTCTGCTGATCTCATAAACTGTCATGTTTTCCAGAGATTCCTGCAAAAGATAGGGAGTCTGCCAGTTGCCGGTGGAAATGTATCCGCTGCCAAGCATCCAGCACTGGGTATCCATTGACTGAGCATTTATTCCCTGACGAGTTCGATTGTTGTTGGCCACACCGGTAACAACTGATTGATCCACATTACCATTTACCACATCGCTGAAAACACCAGCCATCAAAGACGCAGACAAAACTGGTTCTGTGGTGCTTATGTACATATAACCCCAGTTGCGCTGATAGCTGCTTGTGCTGCCACCATAAACCGCATAGGTAAGAGCGTTCTCTGTACGAAGCACCTGCCAGAGCATTTCATCAACAACTCCCATTGCAGTGGAATAAGCAGCGGCATCCTCACTTCCAACTGGAGGTGCTTTGAACTTCACAACCACATATGCGGAAAGGGTCTCATCGTTCTCGGCAACCATTGTATCCTGATATACACCGAATTCAGGCACCTGGGGAAAAACATCTCCCCCTTCTGGAATTCTTCCAAAGGAGTTCTCAAGAAGTTCTTCAAGCTGCTCAGGGGGAGTAGGGCCTGCATGGGTAATAACGATGTTCCCACTCTTGATCCTGCTGGAAAGCCATTCCCGTGCATCATCCACATCGAAGGAAGAAAGAGTTGAAGGTATGCCGTCAGGGCGAAGCAGATAAGGATGTCCCGCGCCCATGAACCCCTTGTTGGCCACAAGCCATATTCTGTTATCCGGGTCGTTAAGATCTGACTGCAGGGCGATCAGTTGTGAATTCTGAACTCTTCCAACCACAACCGGATCCAGCTCCGGTTCCAGAAGGCAATCGGCAAAACCGTGCAGCAGCAGGGGCAGATCCTCGGAAAGACACTTCAAGTGATAACGGGAATAATCGTAGTTGTATGAAGCGTTCCAGCTGGCAAGAGTTACATCCATTATCTCACGCCACCGTTGATCGGGATAGGTATCGCTTCCAGTAAGGGCAGCTTCAAGGGCAAATGCTTCAATCCCCTGATTGGATTCATTCAGTACTCTTGAACCCCCTACAAGGAAAAAACTCAGACCCTCAACCTCTCCGCCGGTAACAGTTCTGGAAATTACATGAATACCGTTATCAAGATCAAACTCGGTTACATTTTCCGGCGCTGATGCCAGAAGAGCCAATACGAAAAGAATTGATATCATTCTACCCACTCTCCTTCCGGAGTAACGATGAACACAGCGGAAGGCCGGTCTTTCACCCACCTGTCCAGGTACAGAGAAATGTCACCTGCGGTGACTGCTGCAAGGCTGTCAGGATAGTTGTTGTAGTAATCAAGACCGCCACCCTCTACCCACCAGAAGGGAAGGGTCTCGGTGGCCATATCTATGCTGGATTCCTCATTGAACAATCTGTGCCTGCGCAACTGTTCCGAAGCCATTTCAATTCCAGACTCGGTGAAGTAGTCTTCGCCGAACATGCTCTGAATTTCAGTGCGCATCATCTCAAGGCCTTCATCAGCCAGGGATGGGTCAATAGTACCGCCAAAAGTAATGGATGGCTCAAATCTCTGTGAGTAGTAGCTTGCATACACATCAAGGAACGGGCCATTGGCAACAAGGTTGTTGTGGAACTCTCCTGTCATTCTGCCCATGTACTGACCCC
>JAGLDB010000264.1 GCA_023145935.1 Candidatus Sabulitectum sp.
TTTGGCACCTCGCAGTGGATTCGAACTCGAGAATCTAATTCTGTTCCCATCTGGCTAGTCAGGCTGGCCAGCTTTTCACCCAGTTCTTTAAGATACTTATCTACTTCCAGATGCCTGGCTATCTTCTCTGCTCTTGTGAAAAGATCGATTGCTCTATGGGTATCTCCATTCTTCTCGAAAAGCTCACCACCGGCTATGTATATTTCCATTGAATTGTATGTACCACCGATTTCCTCTGAAACCGCAATGGACTCCTCCATGGATCTGATGCTTTCATCGATCATGTCAAGGGAACTTTCAAGAGTTGCCCTTGTGCGGCATGATGCCTGTATCCCCCATTTCGCATTTATGTTCTTAAACAACTTAACACTCTCAACAGCGTTATCCAGAGCCTGCCTGTATTCTCCCTGAAGCTCAAGAGCTTCTGCAACAGCTATTCTGGCTAAAGCCATGTAGAGGTCTCCCTTAAGAATATCAGCGCATTCAAGAGCGTTGCGGCTGTACTCCAGGGCAGAATCGCCGTCTTCGCTGTTTCTCTTTGTATTCGACAAGGTGATCCAGATGGAAAAAAGACCCCGAATGTTTCCAATCTCCTTAAAAATCTCTACAGCCTGAATCAGAAAGTAACTGGCCTTATCGGCTTCAAGTTTATGATTAAACAGATCTCCCAGCCCCCCCAGAGATAATGCCTCAAGTTCTTTGTTACCTGAGCTTCTGGCAAACCTAAGAGCTTCATTCATTCTGCTTTCTGCCCTGGTCAAATTTCCAGTTCTCATGTAAACCATACCCAGTGTATAAGATGCTTCACCGGAAGATGCCCGGTTTCCACTGGCGAGAACATTCTCCAACAAAGATGCAGCCTCATCGTACATGGTCATTTGACTAGCAAAAGAAGCCTGCATGATCTTGATGATCAGAGATTCTTCAAAATTGATGTCTTTGAGCATTATGGAAACATCCTTGAATACATTAAAGCCCTCTTCCAGCAGCCCGGTTCTCATGAAATAGTTTTTTAGTGCCTTGCTGCATGCAATAATGGCTTCTGTCATTTTCATCTTTGTTGAGTAGGCAACAGCAGCACGGATATCTGAAAGGTTTTCTGTGATCTCCTCCATTGCCTGTGCAGAGTCTTCACTGAAAATCGCCTTTTCGTTTTTGGTCAGTAGTCTACAGTAGTATTCTGCATGCCTCGTGAAGAGGGCTTCTCTGCGACTATGGTGGTTCTCCAATTTTGCTGTGCTGAAATCGTGAAGCAGAGGGTGAAGTGAAAATCTTCCTGCAGCCTCAGTTTGAAGAAGGGATTTGTTCCTGAGACCAGTTATGGAATCACGTGAGCTGCCGGTGATAAACTCGACTGCTTCAACGTTAAAACATCCCCTGAATATGGAGATCTCAGAAAAAGTAATTCTTTCTCCCTTAGTGAGCAGCATCCAACTGTAATCAAAAACCCTTCGCAGGCTGCTGTGTCTTCTTTCCCGTATGGGTGTTTCTCTCTGCAGAAATCTGCTCCCCTCCGAAATCTCTGACAGAATTTCAAGAGGAGACATACGATGAAGCCATGAAGATGCCAGTACAATCCCCAGAGGAACACCATCAACCTCTCGGCAGATCTGAACCACAACTTTCAAGTCTTCCAGATCAAGCCTGCCATCCACCTCGGGGTTGGAAAGGAACAATCTTACAGGTGCCGAAGACAAAAGCACTTCCGGTGATTCCTCAACTGGAATGTGCATTCCCGAAAGCTCATAGATTGTTTCACCGGCAATATTCAGCCTGGCTCTTGAAGTTACCAGGAGCTTTACATTCTCTGCTGCTAATCCAATCCTTTCTAAAAGAAGAGCTGCGCTTACCAGATGTTCAAAATTATCCAGTACCAGCAGAATGTTTTTGTTTCTTAATGACTCCGGCAGAAGTCTGGCCAGATCGCCGTGTGTGATTATGAATCCAAGTTTTGAAATAATGGCTGGAGCAACCTGGCCTGAGTGCTCCAGATCCGCAAGAGGAATGAAGCAAAAACCATTTCTGAAATGGCTTTGCATTTTTTCTGCCAGCCTGAGGGCAAGTGTTGTTTTGCCAATTCCACCAATGCCGGTTATTGTTAAAATGCGGCACTCTGGATCCATAAGACTGTCTGTAAGCTCAGAGAGTTCTCTTTCCCTGCCAAAGAATGATTTCTTCGGTGAAGCTGCACTATTCATTAATATCTCCAGTAAAAATGATACACTGAAACAAAATAACTGATGAAAAGCCTGCCCGACAGCCATCCGGTTAGTTTTCCGATTGCTTCAATTCTTTCATAACCTGTTCCCAGGGGATAAGATTTTCTTTCCTCTCCTCTTCAGTCATGTTATCAATTTCTTCTGCTCTGCGATCCAGTTCTGCTTTCTGCTCACTAATATGAGTCTGATTGAAGCCATAGAAAGTCATCTCCCAGATACAGTGAGCCAGTATTTCTGATTCTGTGTAGTTTTTCAGGCTCTCTGGATCTATCTCCATACCAAGCCACTCTTCCCACGGTACAAAATCCAGACCGTATATTGTTTCTGAATCAGCATACTCGTAGTGGTCTGGCTTCCCAGTGAATTTGAAATCCGGGAAATCCCTGTTCAGAGTACCATCTCTTCCCCGGATATCAACAAATGGTTGATCATCAATTCCTTCAGTGAAAGTTTCTTCTATGAAAAGATGCATTTCTGTCTTGCATGGAACCAGTGATGA
>JAGLDB010000265.1 GCA_023145935.1 Candidatus Sabulitectum sp.
GATATTATGTAATGTTTTCTACTTTACATAATATCCATTATCGGACGTGGAATGTGGTAAGAAAGCGGGCTCTTTCGAGCCCGCATTTCTTCTACTGGTTCCCTGCTTCCACGAGTCTTGCGATCTGGAAAGCTTCAAACGCCGTAGTATCTGCTGAGAATTCAAGCGCTCGGTTCAGAGCATCCTCACTCTCGGTATAATTACGCTGGGCGAAATATGTTCTTGACAAACCAAAAAGAGCTTCAGCTTCCACAGCTGGATTGTCTTCGAGGATCTCAAGAAGTTCCTGATAGGATGAAGCCGCATTAGCAAGATCCTGCTCGCTTCCGCGATTCTCCAGAACTATTCCCATATGCAGCAACGCCGGGACTTTGATTGAGATGTCGGGGTTTGTTGCAAGAACACTGGAAAGCGTGTTGAGGGCTGTATCGTAATTACCGCGGATAATATCGATCTTTGCTGCAAGTACAGCTGATTTCCTCGCCCAGTCATTTTGAGGATTGTTACTCCAGGTCTGCATTGACATAGCGTATGCAGCATCCAAAGCCTGAAATGCCTGTTGAGCCTGGTTTGAAGCAGCTGCTGTCATTGCCTGATCATATATCTGGCTGGACGTTATGAAACCTGCCATTGCTTCTTCAGAAACTGAAGTTTTTCTGCCACTCATGTATTGTAAAACAAGTACAATAACAAGAATTGCAGCAAGTCCACCTATTACTTCTTTGTAGTGAGTTTGAAGAAATAAAACTGCAATCTCAAGTTTTTCGCCTACAGGATCTCTCTCAATTTCTTTTTTAGTTAGTTTCTTTCTTGTTCTGTGTGCCATCTGGATCCTCCATCCTTTGTATTACATCTTTATAGAATAATTCTGCTTTTTTCTTTAGCTCCAACTCAGTACCTGAGTTATGAATCTCGAAATGGGATCTGAACTTCTTTTCCTTTAAACTGATCTGACTTTCCCATCTTCCAGCAACGGTATCTATTGAAATACCGTCCCTTGCAACGAGTCTGTTTGTTACTCTATCCAGTTCATCCGTAACAGTAACTAAATAATCAAAACACTTTTCCAAACCAAGCTCGAATATAAGAGCTCCATCAAGAACAAAAATACCTTCTTTGTTTTTGAGTTTTTCGGATGAGAATGCAACCCATCTTGAAAGCCTGGGATGCAAAACGCTGTTGATTCCAGCAAGAATCTCAGGAGACGTAAAAGCTATATCACGAAGTACATACCTGATCTTGTCAGAAGGCATACCGGACAAGCCCGACATACCCAGTTCGATCTCAAGTGCTCTTTTTACCGGAAGCTTACCAAGATAGTTGTGTCCTGCTCTGTCAAGCGAACAAACCTTAGCACCCAGATCCTGCCAGACAGCAGCTACTGTAGATGAACCTGTCCCGCTGCATCCGGTTAAACCCCAGAGCATCAGCGCTGACCCCAGCAGATATTATCATCGGAGAGAGAAACTTCCGCGAGATCGCCTTCCTGGGAAAGATCAGGCGCATAGACAGGGATATAGTTGTCTGTAAGCCCGATCATTCTGCCGTTGATTCTTCGACTCTCCACCAGAATGGTCTGAGTTGTTTGCAGATTATTTCTCCTGAATTGTTTTCTGGATTCAGTCGATATCTTTCTGAGCTCAACAGATCTGGTTGTGGTTATTTCAGGATGAAGCTGCTTCATCTTGGCTGCAGGTGTACCTGATCTTGGAGAGAAAGGAAAAACATGCAGATAGTTAATACGGCTGTCTCTGGACAGTTCAAGGGTCTGCTGATAATCATCTTCAGTCTCCCCCGGGAAACCGGCGATGATATCACTGCCGATACAGGCTCCTGGGAAAAGAGAGGTAGCCGCATCAAGAAGCTCATTCGCCTCTGCCCTGCAGTATCGTCTTCCCATTCGTTTGAGGATATTGTCGGAACCACTCTGGAATGGAATATGGAAATGTCTGCACAGCCCCGGGATTGCCAGGTTCTCCAGCGTTTTTACTGTAAGATACTGTGGCTCTACTGAACCGATGCGCAATCGGAAGCCACCAATGTCAAGCAGATCCCCAACAAGTTCTGGAAGACCGTACCCGTTTGTGTAAAGACCTCTACCGTAGTCAGCGATGTCTACACCTGTGAGACATATCTCGCGGAACCCTGCATTGACCATCTCTGCAGCCTGGCTCAATACAAGCTCTCTGGGTTGACTGCGAGATTTTCCTCTGGCAAGCGGAACGATACAGTAAGTGCACCTGTTGTTGCATCCATCCTGTATCTTTAGAAAACCTCTTGTCTTGGATGTGGTCACAGGAGCAAACACCGGGTAAAGATTCTCATCCAATTTCGTTTCCGGCATACCGCTAAGCCTGGATGCGATGAGTTGTTTTTCACTGTTCGGAATAACCGTAACTCGATCCATGCCCTTGAAATCATCCGGGGAGGTTACAGCAACACAACCTGTTACTATTATTCTTGCGTCAGGATATCTTGCAACATACGAGCGAACTGTTTTCCTGGATCTGGCCTGACTGCGACTGGTTACAGCGCAGGTATTAACAAGAATGAGATCGGCGTCCTCGGGAGCGTTAACTCTGTTGCCAGAGAGCTTCTCTACAAGTTCGCCTACCAGTGCTTCTGTCTCATAAGAATTCAGTCTACACCCGAGAGTATATCCGAATACTGAAGTATTTTCCGGCAAGTTCATTG
>JAGLDB010000266.1 GCA_023145935.1 Candidatus Sabulitectum sp.
AACATGGGAGATACAGGTTTTCCAGCGCGTTATCTGGAATGGAATGAAGTTCTTGCAGGTTCTGTTAGTCTACCCCCGTCTTGTATTGTGGTTGGATGGTCACTGGGAGGGCAACTGGCTCTTGATATGCTGAATTTTCCTGAAGTCAAAGGATTGCTGTTAATCTCTTCGATGAGCAGTATTGCCTCTGCTTCGGGCAGACCTGGTGTTGATCCTTCATCTTTCCATGAAATATCTTCAATGCTATCACGAAGCAGAGCTGGCTATTTGAAATCCTTCTTCCGTGAGTGCGGTGCAGGAAGAGATGAACTCCCCAAATTAATGAAACAGTCTTCTTCCTTTACTGATGAAGAATTGCTGCATGGGCTGGAAATGATGTTCAAGAAGGTTGTGAAACCAGCCAGGTCACTGCCTGCAACTCTGATTCATGGAACCTCTGACGCCATTATTCCCTTTGAATGCTCAATGCATATTTTTGAAGATCTGCTTTTCATGTGCACTTCACTTGTTCCTGTATCCGGTGGCAATCATCTGCTGCCAGTCACACACCCTGATGTGATTACAGAGGCGGTTAAAGAACTTGCAGAGCGTATTAATTCCTGAGATAAATTAACTGTTTCACTTTTGCACCCCTGAGAGAATGCTTTTGAAAGAGCTGAATCTAGTTTATGACCACAAAGCTTCTCGTAAAAGTAACATCTGTTGAGGTCATCCTGCAGAAGTAGATACCAGGTGTCTGCACGTCAATAAAAACCGAATGATTTCCAGCAGGTACCGCCTCCTTGAGAACAGTATTGACCATGCGCCCTGTTAAATCAAAGATACATATTTCAACCGGAACGGCATCCCCAAGAATGAATCTGATCTGCACAGTTCCAGAAACTGGATTGGATAAAAAGGGAAGTAGAGCAGTGTTGAACTGATCCTCAATGCCCATGGGATCCCAGGTTACAGTAACATCCGTCAGAGCAGGTGTGGTATCGGGATCAGATGTTGCAAGAACAGCCTTATACTGGAAGTAGTTTTCATTCTCTGACAGAATGTTCTGCAAACTGCAAGGAGCATATAGAGTATCCGACCAGGGCCCCATATCGGTATAATCATCAGATGCCCGAACAAGAAATGATACAGAGGTTCCTTCAGGTGTTACCGCATTCCAATCCAGGTACCCCCAGCCTGGATCTGAATCGAGATTAAGAATACTGGATTCCAGTGAACTGATTGGCTGGTACATGGAACAATGTTCATACCACCTTATCTGACCTGTGCCAGTATTGGTAAGTATCAAATCTTCCTGACCGTCAAGATTCATATCTGCACAATCCAGCTGGTCGCCTGTGAATCCAGTATTGTAGTCAGCATGAAACAGGTTGCCACTCTGGTCGCAGTTGTAGAAGAGATGAAAGCTGGTACCTCCGAACCCTGAAACATCCATATCACCATCATTGTCCAGATCGATAAAGGCACACAGATTGGATCCGCTTGTAAGGACTTCTCCTTCCCAGCCTCCGACATTCTTATACAGCATTTGAGTACTGCTTGCCACAGCGGTCAGTTCACAATAGTCATCTCCATCAATGTCCCCGGCATCAATCCCGCTTGCATAAAAGAGATCTGTAACTATTGTCGGCACCCAGTCACCATCATTCCAGTAAACAACAGTTTCCGGATACCAGGACTTGTTTACCGCCATGTCTAAATCGCCGTCCCCATCACCGTCAAATACAAATACACTGAGGGGGGTGTGAGGCATGAACAGGAGTTCTGCGGAATCAGGATGGCATGACCACCAGACCCAAATCTCATCATAACCCCATTGCCAACCAATAATATCGGAAGAACCATTCCCGTCGATATCCCCTGATGTGACACCAGTAAGGTAGTCAGCGTCTCCAAGTGAACCGATGATGTAGCCGCCTGACAGGTAATACAAGGCAACAAACGCTGTTCCGTTATAGTCGTAGTCAACTACCCATACTGGCGTACCTGACTCAAATTCAACAAGATCAACGGATATCACACTTCCTGGAGATGCCGAGAAGTGGGACGGCCACTCACCGGGAACAGACGGATGCTCATGCCAGAAAATGCTATCGCCTGAAGTAACTTCAAGCAGATCGATGTCACCGTCAAGGTCAATGTCTCCCCACAAGACATGTTTCATGCCGGCTCCGGTGTTTATGTCAGGAATGTACTCAATCAGTTCCGGCAGGATTCCAGATTGTAGAACCCCAACGGCATTGAAATTCATAGAGGTGGATTGATAGAATGTGCTGCCCCAGGAGTTCACAGGGCCATGCACACCGCCTCCGCCGGACCAGTTTGTCTGGGTTAATGAATCTGCGGATAGTGCATATGCCAAAAGTAACAGAATCAAGAGTGATAACATGCTGTACATGATTTTCCTCCTATAATGCAATAATCATTTTAAGTAAAATAATTGTCAAGTGACTTCCTGGGAGAGACCTTTACAGCAGGCATAAGAGAGTCTATTGCAATCAAGGGTATACTTGCATGCTTGGATCCTGGATCCGGTGGCAACCATCTGCTGCCTTTATCACACCCTGAGATCAATATAGAAGCGGTGAAAGAACTTGCAGAGCGTATCGATTCCTGAGAATCAGATACCTTTACTAAATACAAACTCTGTTTCCATCAGAATTGACTTCCAGCCCAAATAAGT
>JAGLDB010000267.1 GCA_023145935.1 Candidatus Sabulitectum sp.
CTAGCGTATAGATCCATCAGAAAAAAGGCCGCCGGTTTTTCCGGCGGTCTTTTTCGTTTGCCCTGCAAAGCAGGCAAGCCCGTCTTGCACACTAAATCTTTATTCTGAAAACAGTTCCGGTACCGGGTTACCGATATCCAGGAAAGCGCCATCGGTGCTTGAATTGCAGCTGAATCAGTGCAACTTTTCTTTTTGTAGAGTGAACTTCTGATGCCGGTGCCTGCAGGCACTATAACAGTCGATGATTCGGTACCCGCAGTATTTATTGGGTGAGTTCAGCAGAAACCACAGTAAGTCAATGTTCAGGTAAAACAGAAATGTACCCTGCAGAGTGCTCGCAATTTGGAATATTTCTGAAAGGCAGTAGTGAACTTACTGCTTGCACATTTACACAGGAATTGCAAATTTAGCCCTGCCTGAAGGATAACTGGTTAAGATCAGCCGGGTCAAAGTCGTAAAAAACCTGGCAATTCAGCCTTTTTGAGAATATATCCCGTCAGGGAAGTTCAGGCTCATCAATTGCAAAAATATCCATATTCCAGTTACCGGATAAACGATCGGAGCTGAAGGCAATCCAGTTTTTCCGTGGATTCCATGCAGGGTATTGATCCATGGCGGGATCATCTGTCAATTGAATTAGAGTATCGCTGTCCACATTAATCAGATAAATCTCGTAGTTGCCGGTTCTGTCAGAAGAGAAAGCTATCCAATGGTCGTCGGGGCCCCATGTGGGGTGTATATCATCAGCGGAATTCTGTGCTAGTACTTTTGAATTGCTGCCGTCCGGGTGGGCTATCATTATGTCCCAGTCATCAGAATCAGAAGCTCTGTGCTGAAATAGAACCCAGGTGCCTGTTTCCGGGCTGTAGGAAGGTCTGAGAATGTCTCCATCAGGAAAGCCCGTCTGCAGGGCAGGAGCTTCCAGAGAGTCGGGGGTGTGCTGGTATTGGATCTGATACAGGCGCCAGTTTCCGGTTACTTGACAGCAGTAGAGAATGCTGTCTCCCTGGATATTATATGTTGGGAAGGCGTTCATCAGACTGTCCTGGATGTGAACTGTAACATAAGTGTCATTCCCTGCAATTGATCTTATCTGGCTGCGAAGGCTGTCGGTATTAAGGGCTGTGTATACAATTCTGCCATTAACGGTGTTCCAGGCTCCCAGAGGGCCCATGAATTCATCCATGCCTGTAAAAGTTCGCTCTGCCGGAGCATTAAGTCCGTCTGTTCCAAACAGTCTGGTGGAGCCATCGGCAAAAGTGGAGAAAAATAGAACATCGCCATATGGAGACCACGATAAAGCAGTGTCAGCGTATATCCCTGAAAGCCACAGGAAGCCGCCATCCGGCCAGATCTCATCTTCTTCCGGGCTGTAACAGGAAGCTAAAAGAAGGGATGCTGCAAGTAGAGTAAAAACTGTTTTCTTCATTATTTATCCTGTTCCATGCTATCTAATGGTTTGATATCTGCTCCAAGGCTGTTCAATCGTTGAACAATATTCTCGTAACCTCTTTCAATTTGATGTACATTGTGAATGACGCTTTCACCAGTGGCACAAAGAGCTGCTGTTAGAAGAGCCATTCCTGCTCTTATATCCGGGCTTGAAACTTCTGTTCCAACCAGCTTGGAAGGCCCGGAAACAACAACCCTGTGGGGGTCACAAAGAATAAGGGCAGCTCCCATGGCGGCAAGCTTATCTACAAAGAACATTCGGGATTCAAACATTTTTTCAAAGATAAGGCTTGTTCCAGTAGATTGTGTGGCAACAACAACAGCAGTGCTGGTCAGGTCAGGAGAGAATCCCGGCCAGGGAGAGTCGTAGATGGTGGGTATATCGCCGCTTCTGTCAGGTCTGACTTTAAGATCCTGATTGGCTGGAACCACAAGAACATCGTTTTCATAGAAAACTTCCACGCCAAGCCTGCCGAGACCGATCATTGTGGGTCTGATGATATTCTGCGGTACTCCTGGAATTTCAACTCTGCCGCGGCAGCAGGCGGCCAAGCCTATAAAACTACCGATCTCAATGTGGTCCGGGCAGATAGTGTGAGTGGTGCCGTTCAACAGCTTTCCCTTACCGTGAACTGTTATCCGATTCGTACCCTCTCCCTGAATATCCGCGCCCATTGCTTTCAGCATAACTGCAAGATCCTGAACATTAGGTTCACAGGCTGCGTTGTATATAACTGTTGTTCCTTTTGCAACCGATGCGGCCATAAGAACATTTTCGGTAGCAGTCACACTGGGTTCATCAAGGTGTATCTCTGTACCGGTAAGACCGTTCGGTGCTTCGATATTTATCAGTTTGCCGTTGAATGAGACTTTTGCACCAAGCATCTCCAGGGCCAGGAAATGAGTATCAAGTCTTCGGCGCCCGATAACATCGCCACCAGGCGGGGGAAGCTGGACTGATCCTGTTCTAGCCACCAGGGGCCCTGCTAAAAGAATTGAAGCCCTGATAGTTCTGGAAAGCTCATAACTGAGGGATTCGGGATCAATATTTGCAGCGGTTATTGTGACAGTGTGGGGGTCTGAACCCTCTACTGCATCGGCTCCCAGATGGCGAATAAGGTTGATCATGGCTTTTACATCACGGATATCGGGGCATCTGTGCAGAGTAACAGGTTGATCAGTAAGAAGAGTTGCAGCGAGGATTGGCAGTGCGGCATTTTTGCTTCCAG
>JAGLDB010000268.1 GCA_023145935.1 Candidatus Sabulitectum sp.
TACTCCCCCTTTATCTTTCAGGCGAATTGCAGTTCCCGGAATGCCTTCAATAGCAAAATCATTCTCAATGGCGTCAACAACAGCCAGCAGCGGTTTCTCATACTCTCCGAGAATTGAACCATGAAATTTTTCGCCAAGTTTAACGGTTTCCTCTGGAAGTGCTGAAGGATGCGTACCTAGAATGAACACTACTGCTCCTGTGTCAGTCAGCTCATCCGCAATCCTGACATCAGAAATGATGGAAGGAGTAGATGTTTCCAGAACGATCATATCCGGAGCAAACTCATTTATTCTTTCCAGAGTCTCTTCCATTCCAAGATCCATTGCGGGAGAGTCAATGAACTGAACCGTATGCCCGGCCTGTTCCATGGCTCCAACAGCATACGAGAGCCAGATCGGATAGTAAAGTGTTCCACTTCTGGTAACCGCAGGGCTTCTCTGCCCTCTGCTAAAAAGTGGAATGAACGGCGGGTTAAGAGCTGTTATTTTCATTTTTGAAGCATCTCCTCAAGAGTAATAAGCACCCTCTCCGTGCCTATAGAAGCCATGCAATCCCCGTTCCCTGTGCAACCGGGGAAAACACTGTTTGCATAACAGGGCGCACATGCCACAGTTCCAGTAAGATGAACAATACTGCCCTCAGAATAAAGAGAACCCGGATCTGTAGGGCCAAAAAGAACAAGTGCCGGCACATCTCCCGCAACTGCAAGATGAGCAGGACCGCTGTCATTGCCGGCGAAAAGGGTTGCCCTTTTGATCAGAGCAGCAGTTTCGCCCCAGGAAAGTTGTCCTGCAAGATTGGTCCCCGTGACTGAAGAAATGTCTTTAATGTCTTCTTTCCCGCCTACAAGAAACACCTTGTACCCCAGGGTCTTCAGGTAAATAGAAACTTCTGCCCAGCGGTCCATGGGCCACCGCTTCAAGGGAACAAAATCCCTCACATTCCTGGCTCCTCCGGGAGCAAGCACCACATAAGGTTTCTTGCATGTATATCCCTCAGCTATATCAAACTCTGACTCTGTAACCGGAAATACCGGCTTAAGGCTGGAGCAATGAACTCCGGCAATCCTGCAATAGTCAAGAGCAGCAGGGCGAGCCAGTCCAAACCCCGTTACACCATCACCACCGCTGATTACTTTGCTTCCGGTCAGTAAGGTCAGCCATCGATAAGCTTTGCGCGATGAACCTAAATGAATTACCCTGTCATAACCTCTCTGCATATTCAGGATAGACCAACGGAAAAGCTTCAAGGCTGGACAGGGAGCAGGTGATTGAACTACTTCCTTTAATCCAGGCAGCCTGCCCCACACCGGATTTGAAGACGGTCCGGACAGAACTGTAACAGTATGTCCAGCTGCAATGAGAGCGGCAACAGAAGGTGTTGCCAACAGCGAATCTCCGAAAGCATGGGTCTTAACCACCAGTATCCTCATGAAACGGTCTTTCCCGCTCTGAACCTTTGTAAGGAATACCTTAATGCAATCAGAGCAGCTATAACCAACGGAATATCAAGAGCAACACGGTGGGGAGTTCCCGAAGCCGTCAGCAGATGCATAAGTATATAACCTGCTGTTACACCAGCCATGAAGACACTTGACCATCCTCTTCGCACCATGAGTACAATTCCAGCAAAACAGAAGACTCCAACCCAGAAGAAAGAGATCAATCCCAAACCGGTATGTACCGGTGAAAAATGATTTAAAGGAAACGGTTTGAAGAATTCTGTAAACCTGCACGCCGAAAGATGAAGAAAAACAATCGGGTTGGACTTGATGAACCTTAACTGTCTGGAATATAGAATACTGTCCCTCTCAAATTCTGTCTCCACTGTAAAAGCAGGGAATTCAGCAAGCTCGGCATTCCTCACCCCGGGCAGCCATGTCTCACGCACTGGCCCGTAAAGCATTTTTGCGCCTTCAGTCTCATTATGAAATGCATCGGTAAATATTCTTCCGTTGAATTCCCACATCTGAACTCCTCCCTGAAGTGGAAGAAGCTGGTATCTACCCATGGTGTTTCTGTTACGGATCACCCACGGGGAGAGAACCGCACCGAATGCCACGATCAAAAGAAGAAGAGCAGGCATAATCTTTCTGGAGAATTTCCATTTCAGAATAGTAACAGCGAGCAGCAATACCACCATTGGAAGAGCAGCTGGCCTGACAAGAAAAGTCACACCCCACAAAAAACCAGCGTAGACTGCCCTGGAAACCACCGGCTTCTCCAAAAAACGCAGGGACACAAGTAATCCGGTAATGAACAGCAGAGAAAAAAGAGCCTGTGTGGCAGGAATTGCCTGATAGTACAGTTCAAAGGGATCGAGAGCCATGAATAAACCTGCGGCAATGTACCATGGTCCTGAAAGAAATCTTGAAGCAAGACGCATACCCAGAAAAACCGTGAGCAGCCCAAGCAGAAGTTGAACTCCTATCACTGCAAGAAAATTGCCCGGTGAAGAAAGCAAAAAGATAAAAGCTTCGAATAATGCGTAACCGGGAACCAGAAAAGTTGTTGGTTTTTCAGGGAGCAATGCACCGTAAAATCCCCCGGTTTCCCTGAAGAATTCAAGGCTGGCATCCCGCCTTGGATCCGGATCGTGAAACATGGACTCCGAGAGCATGAATCCCCGGCCGGAAAGAATATTCTCCGCCAGATCTGCCTGAAC
>JAGLDB010000269.1 GCA_023145935.1 Candidatus Sabulitectum sp.
AACGACTCATGCGAGGTTTATACAACTGAAGCAGGGTTGTTCCTGTCTGATGGTCATGTTTCACAGAGACTCTCCGATGTTTATCCCGATTCCCATGGAGAAGGTGTTTCAGTGGTGTGGGTGGGTGACCTTGATGGAGATGGCGGGATTGATATAGTCCTGGATGATCAACCTCATTATGCGACCAAATGCTTCTACCGATTATTTCTTTCCTCTGAAGCTGATCCTGGTTCACTTGTAAAAGAAGTTGCAAGATTCTCTGCAGTAGCATGCTGAAAGGATCCGGGCAGGTTTTCCTGCCCGGGTATCCATGAGGATTCTATCTGATATATCCCAGATCGTTAAGTATTGAATTCACTGATTCCGCATCAAGAGGTTGTGGATTGCCCACACGGGGTGTGGTCCAGTACATATCCAAAGCTTCCGAAATAAGAGAATTCAGTGCTATTGAATCTCTTTCACCAGGGTCATCTTCAAGAATAAACATCACACCCGGATCTTCATTTCCGTAGTTGATTATGCCTTTTGTTCCTCCGGCCAGTATTGAAACAAGACCTTCATGCTGCTCAAGCCCCCACCGGAAGCATTTGTCGGGAGAAACTCTGCTGGATGGGATAATTCTGTCGCTTGTGCGTGCCGTTGAATCAATTAGACTTACACCGTCTACTGGGGTCAAGACCGGAACATCAAGGTAATCCATAATTGTAGGAAGAATGTCAAACTGACCTGTTGGAAGATCATCAATGTATCCTGCAGGAATACCCGGGCCGGAGATGATCAGCGGAACATGCAGCATCTCCTGCCACAGAGCATGGCTGTGTCCCCAGCCATTGTGCTCCAGGAATTCTTCACCGTGATCGGCAACCACAATTATCAGTGTATTTTCTGCCAGACCGCGGTTGCGGAGCTCAGAGAATAATCTGCTTAACTGACTGTCTGTCCACAAAATTTCACCATCGTAAAGGTCTATAAGATGCGGTGTTACTTCAGGGGTGAGCAGCGCTCCTGTTTCCGGGTCTGCTTCCCAGTTTGTGATTCCTTCTGATCCGTTCTCGGTGAAGGCTCTGTCGTAAGGGGAAGGAGGATCAAAAGGAATATGAACATCGTAAAGATGTATCATTGCAAAGACAGGATTTGGATTCCCCTGATTATCATCGAGCCATTTCAGGTATTCATCAACAGTTTCACCAGCTCTTCCTTCTCCATTGGGGTGCCATGTGTAGTAATCAAACCCTGAGGCGAATCCGAAGTCATTATTGAGAATCACTACATTAACCATTCCCAGTGTAATGTAGCCATTGTCTTTCAGCATTGTAGCAATTGTTGGCAAATCCGGGTCCAATCCAAAATCAGATCCGTTGTGATACCCGGCCCCATGGGAGATCACTGAAAGACCTGTCCATATTGTAGAATGAGCAGGCGTGGTATGCGGAGCCTGTGCCTGACATCTTGTATACATTGTTCCTGCTTCAGCAAGACTGTCAAGAGTTGGTGAAGTGTTTCTATCATAGCCATAGCACCCCAGATGATCAGCACGAAGAGTATCAATACTTATAAGAATAATGTTAGGCAGACTGGATCTGCTCATGGAACAACCAAGCCCCGCCAGAATGACAAGAATCAATATCGCAATTTTGAACATTGTATTTCCTTTGTTTCCATTTGATGCTTTCAGTTTGTAAACTATGCACAAATATATTCAATATCAAAGAGGTTCATGATCCGGCCTGGCTAAGCAGATAAACAGGCTTAAGGGACCCTGGCTGCCCGAGAGGGGTACATACTGGAGAGCTAATTTATTGTTCAGGGCATCCATCAGGTCAGCATCTGCCATGATGTCACTTCCGAGACCGATGAATGTGTTGTTGCCACTTCCAAGTATTGGACCGGTTGTTAGTTCGGGATTGTTTGCCACCAGAATAAAGCCTCGATGGTTTTCTTCGAGACTCAACCAGACAGAAACTAGAGAATCCGTGTTGCACTGGAGGTAATCAACACATTCTGATCTCTCTTCAAAAAAACACCTGCCATCCTCGAATGCGGTTCTATGAGGATACCATACGGTTGAATCCTGAAAACCGAGCTGGTCCATGTGCATACGAATTCCAAGATAGCTGTAAGTGTCAAGAAAGAGAACTACCGGCAGTGACTCCTTCTCTGATTCATAAACAGTCAGTTGAGCAACCTGAAGAAAGTCCCTGTTCCATGTGCATCGTTGAGGAAGCGTTGATCTTGCTGCAAAAGGAATGCATAGCAGAACCATAAGTATGGCAGTTGTTATTATCAAAATTCGACGTGTAAGGATTCCTGTCGGGAGTCCTTTTGCAGCAGTGATCATATATGCGGAGTATGCAAGCGCATAATGTCTTGCGCTTGGTCTGAAGAAACTCAGTGCCAGAAAAGCCCACAGGATAAGGCTTCTGGAAATGTTATAGGTTCTTTTGAAACCGATTGCTGCAAGAATTAGCAGAAGCAGACCAATGAAGAACCCCGTCAGGGTGGTAACAGACATGGAGCGAAGTCCCCAGGTCTCAAAGTTGAAGGATGAGGTTCCGGCTGCAAATCTAAGGGAGGTTCCACCAGCAGAAAGAGGCATTCCTGCAAGCCTTTGCATAACCGGAGTTTCATCCGGGAATCCAATATCGTCAACT
>JAGLDB010000027.1 GCA_023145935.1 Candidatus Sabulitectum sp.
CCTTTCGCTGAGCAGTACCAATCCGCAATATGCTCGAGAACAGTTCAAGCGGACGCCAGTTCCAGCGAAAATCCTTCAACGGTTTTACGATCTTTCCATTCTCCACAAGGAATACTCCGTCCCTTGTCATACCTGTAAGCTTCATTGTTTTCTGGTCAACAAATCTGATGTACCAGAATCTTCTGATAAGAATTCCCTTGTCAACACCGGCTATGAGGTCTTCAATGGAACCTGTTCCGCCGTCCATATCAAGAGTATCCGGAACAAACAACGGGGGTCGTCCGCTTTTCTTCGCTGTAAACCTGTCACAGGGAAGATTCTTCAGTATACCTTTCTCAAACCAGACAACATCTTCAGCAGGAAGCCCTTCTCCACTGAAAGAAATTCCCGGCTGTCCGCCCAGGAGGGAGGAAGAGAGACTGAAATTGTCTCCAGCAATTTTCTTACCCTCCATTCCGCTGAACACAGAGGTTCCCTCATCCGCTATACGGGCATTCATTATCCAGGGAAGAAACATCAGAAGGTTCCATGTAGCCTGAGGTTCCAGAATGATCTTGTAGTCTCCCGGCTCGATCTCCACAGCATTCTCATTCAACCTGGTCTGCTCTGCAACTGTTGCTATGGCCTCATCTACTCTCAAATCACTCCAGGCTGTACCAGAAAGATCTATGTAGCTGGATGCAAGTCCCTTGTCCATGGTGAAAGACAGTTCTGCCGATGTTGACCTGTGAGCGACAAGGTTTCCTGTGGAAGTTGCCAGGGCGACCTGTTCGCTATGCATTCCACAGATCCCTGCTACTGTCAAACCCTCTGCTTCTGCAGCGTCTATAACCTTGCCAACTGCTTCCATTCTGGGAGTTGCCGGGCATTCTGAGGTGAACTCATCCCAGGCCTCTTCAATCATCGGATAAACCTGTCCAGCAGGTACAGGAGACATATACTCCGGATCAGAAGATGATGTTTCAAGAAGAGCTCTGGCCTCTGAAGCAATACCGGAAAGCGCATGAATATCTATTCTCTGAGAAGTGATGGTTGCCTGCTTTTCTCCGTCACCTACTGTAAGCTGAAGTTCTCTTTTAAAAACATCAAGATTCTGGGTTATCCGGTTCTGACCAAACCTTACAGATGCGTTCCTGCTTTCTGTAAGAATTGCAACTGCATCCGTGGTTCCGGCAGCTTTTACAGCGGCCTCTGCAAAATTAAGCATTTCCTGTTTTGTCATTATTTGCCTCCTCCCACTTCAACACCCCGGAACCGGCTGAAACTTGCTCCGTGGGTCATCCTTGCAGACTGACCGGGTTCACCCTTGCCGCAGGTAAGAAGCCCCATGCTGCGGAAATATTTACTGTCTGCAATTCCATCCAGAGAACCCCAGAACTTCGGTGTTCTGCTCCTGTAAATAACCTTTTTCAGAGGTCTGACCTTCCTGCCGTTCTTGATCTCCCAGAAAAGGTCTCCCCCGAACTGGAAGCTCTCCCTTCTCTGGTCAATAGAGAATGATCCTCTTCCTTCAATCCAGATCCCGTGCTTGATATCTGAAGCAAGATCCTCCGGTGTTATGCCATTTTCAGGAGCTTCAAGGTAAAAATTGGGTTGTCTGTTTATGGGAAAACACTGGGCATTCATTGCTCTGCAGCATCCATTGCTGGATTTCTTTCCAATAAGAAGGGCTGTCTCGCGAACCGATCCGAATTCCTGGAAAATACCGTTCTTTACAGTATACCACTTCTGTCCGGGAACCATGTCATCGTCCCAGCCCCAGCTTGCAACACCAGAGGGCTGTGTGTTGTCTGCAACAAAATTAACAAGATTTGAACCGTACACCAGGCTGCCCTGATCCAATAGCTGAACAAAAGATCGTCCTGCCATATTGGCTTCCCAGCCAAGAGCCCGATCACTTTCCGTGGGATGCCCAACCGACTCATGCATTGTGAGGCTCAGGTGATGACCATCCAGAAGCAGATCCATTTCCCCAGACGGACTTTCATCTGCGAAAACTTTCATAAGAGCTTCCTCGCGGGCTTTCTCTCCCCAGTTACCTATCCCTGATTCCTCAACCCATTCCCAGCCTGAAATTCTGGCTCCGTCCTGTAGTGAACGACTCTGGGCATCACCATCAACAACTGCCGTGGCCATCAGAGAAGGTTGTGTGAAAATCAGGTCGGTTTCAATCAGGTCTCCCCGGGTGGAGCCAATTATCCGATCACGCTTCTCGAACCATAGCTGAGCATAACTGCTTTTGATCCGGGAGTCTTTCATCATATCATCTGAAGCTTTTTGAAGAAGGGCAATCTTGTCTTCCCGTGACACCTCAAATGGATCTTTATGGCATGGACCGGAATAAACTCCCTGCTGAACATCAAGAGGAGCAAGTTCAACCCTTCCCCTGCTTCCAGCAGCTTTTGCAATATCAACTGCCCTTGTCACTGCAGCATCAACATCATTCATATTCAGACCTGTACATGCGGAAAACCCCCAGCTGGACCCTACCAGAACTCTGATTCCAACACCTTCCGTTTCCACCGTACGACAATCATCGAGTCTGGCATTACGGAAATCAGTGTTTTCCGTTCGGATCAACTCAGCCCTGACATCACCGTAGTCAACTCCCATATCCTTGAGCATTTCCACGGCTCTCTGAACAAGCTGTTTCACTTTGTCACTTCCTCTTCGCTGCATTTTGCAAGTATTCTTGTCATTCTCATTCTGTATGAAGCACGCTTTCCAATGGATCTGTTCATGGAGATGGCAAGTGCCATGCCCACAACAAGGCCGACCACTGCGCCAATAGCCCCCTGGCCCGGCCCTCCTTCGAGCATTATGAAGTAGCCCGCTATCAGTAGCACCACAGGCAGAATAAATGTAATGAGAATAATCTGCATGGTGATGGTAACCGGCAACTCCAGCTCAACGATATCTCCCACCGATGCGTCAAGTACATTCTCTGTTGCAATGATCTTCTCTTCAGGTCTTGTTCCTGTTACGGAAACACAACTCTCTTTTGAAGCGCATGCATCGCAACCCTCACCACCACCAACAGCGATCTTCGCATAACCATCTTCAAGTTCCTGTACAACCCCTCTGTGAATCAATTTCCACCTCCTGTTACACTCAATTTAACTGATACAGCCTGCGTTGTCACATTATGGAACAAATCACAGACTGGTAAACCTGCCTGCGGCGATGCCTCCACAACTTTGCAGGACAAGAAAATAGATTCCCGCAGAAGTGTTTCCAGGCATCTCGACACAATGACTGCCACCAACTTGATCAAGAACTCCTGTATCAACGACTATCCGGCCTGACAAATCCATAACAAATGCTCTTACAGGCCAGGTTGTGGTGGTGTACTCAAATGAAATACTTCCAGACAGAGTCGGATTGGGAAAAACAGAGGTCAACTTCAAAGAAGCTCCTCCGGTATCCCAGAGCCTGTTGGGTTCGCCGGGGGTTCCGGGGAATGGAGCCAGCTCCCAGGGTGAGAGGCCGGGAGCCACCAGACCAAGAACACCAGTTCTGCCAGAAGGATAAAACGCTTCCATATCCCAGTCAACACAAAGCAACAGCCTCCCGCTTCTGTCATAAACAAAGAGAGAGTCAAATTACGAATCAAGACCGAACCCCAACCCGGATACTGAAACATCGCATCCGGAAAAACAGGATTGAAACAAGTATTGTTCACGGACCAGAACTCTAAAACCGTCCGGTTCTACTACAGTATTCATGGGAACAATGCATCTGTTCCCCTCCGAATCCCGTAGGCTAAACCCTCCAATATCAATAATGGTATCTCCGGGATTGTAAAACTCTACCCAGTCTCCGCAGTTGTATTCTTCGCTGGGCATGCAGTTGATCTCGGTGACCATCAAAGGTGAAGAAGCAAGATGCTCTTCAATACCGGCAGGCACAGGCATTGTCCATAACTGACCCCAGCCAGGATCAAGCATGGTAAGAGTTCCGCTGCCTGGAGCAGAGCTCGCACAGTTACCGAAGGCAGTTCTAAAAGGGAACTCGGCCTGAAAAAAGGAAATGGAATTTGTCAGGAAAAGGGTATCGCCTGCACCTGCAACAGTTCCTGGAGGAAGAAATATCCTGTTTGGTGAATCTCCGAAGACAAAAACACAGCATGAAACATCAACATCCACCCCGCTCTCATTTACAAGAGGCAGGGCCCAGAGAGCAGGACCGTATACTCTGGGCACCAAAACCGAGAAATTGCAATTCCCGGAATCCCCTGGTATGGAGCTTCCAGGAGCCGGGCGCACAATGCAGGGATGTGCGGATTGCATATATGCATGTGTTGCAAGACCATAAGGTGGATAGTAAAAATACTGCCGATCACCTGTCGATGTATTGAAAAGAAAAGAGAGAGGGCAGTGATCGACCTCATCAGTCATAAGAAAACTGATTGTCCACTTCAGCCCCTCAAATCCATTGACAGGTATCATGCTCAGAAAGTGACCTTCAGAACCTGTCAGCCATTTCAAACGGGCAGTCTCAAAGGGGTTACTTATCCATATGGTGATATCTGCTTCTTCTCCCACATCCAGCCAGGGGTCAGAAATGTCGAGTTCAAGAACCGAAGCAGTTTCGGGAACAAGCATGTTCTCTGAAAGAAACTCAGCTCGGTTTGCAACAAACCAGACCAGATCTTCGTAAGCCTGATCAATTTCCTCAGGAGTCCATTGTGAGAGAGGATCATCGTAAAGATCAAACCGGATCTGGTTGTAAATGGAGTCCAGCAGCAAAGGAATCTCATTTGAAAGCAGGGCTGTTGCCTGATTCATGTAAAGTTCAAAGGTCTGCATATTTGCCGGCGACAATACAAGTCTTTGATAGAGCGAGTTTTCCCTGAAATATCGAAGAGAAGTATCATCAACCAGCTCCGGCAGGAATTCACCACTGCTCAGGCTGCCGAGACAGCTTCCCCTGTCCCACGGGAACACCCTCCATTTCCCATCTGAGCCAAGAGTCAAGTAGTAATTGTTCGATCCTGAATCCTTTTCCACCAGTGCAAGATTCACCGCATAATAGCCAAGCAGATTATCCACATCCACCGGAAGCGGCTCTACTCCAGCATGTAAACAATCAATAAAATTCTCCAGTCGGGAAACAAATAACTCGCCATCGCCCCGGGGACGATATGCCTGCAATTGCGAGACCCCCGAGGGAAGCTGCATAAATCTTGCACCCTCCATCTGAGCTTTGAACACAACCTGTGGAAAAAGACCGTAGCGTTGAAAATAGAGGGAATCCACCCTTTCAATATCAAGATAAACTCCTTCATATTCTCCGTTAACAAACAGCTTTGCATATGAAGTACGCGATGCTGGAAATCCCATAAGTTCCGATGTCCGCATGGCAATAAAATTGCGCATCATCCCGGGGTCCATGTACTCGGAATTCAGATTCAACCGCTTTCTTCCCAGGAATGAATGATCAGGAAAAATTATGGCCCAGCTCTTTTTCGGAAAAGAAAGTGTAGACTTGCCTCGAAACCGAACAAAACAATCCGCTGTTCCGGAGGAACAACTGATCACCGCAGGATATTCATTTGATGACCACGGATCGGCATAAAGAGAATCAAGATGCTCCGGAGCTATTGCAAGAAAATACTCTTCCAGTGCGAAAGAATTTTCCTGCACTGCAAGCAGCAGAGATACAATAAGAGTGAGATGAATCCTGTAAATAGCCTATTTCTCCTTTTCTTAATTTGCAACACAAAAATACAAGTACAGAGAGGTTAACACAACCACAAATGCACCATTTCTGTTTCAGATCGTTCTCCCGCTGAATGTCTGGGAATCCAGGTTGCACGGGCCGTTGCAATGTACGAAGATCAACACAGCAGAAAGCCTCAGGTAATCCTTTTAGAATCAGAAGATATTAAGGATCTCTTCTATCATCAAACATCGTTATATCTAAAGAAAGCAAAGAAAAATGAGGACATTCAGGAGTGGAAAGGGCAATGTCAGAACCAGGCATAATTGGTGGCACAACGGGAATTAAGATGGAGAGGATGTCTCCGGGCATTGCTCTTTCTTACTGGGCCATGGTTCCCATGCTGTGGATGACAGGAATCGACACCGGTGTGGTCTTCTGCAGAAAGAATGATTTCATTCCCACGGACGGATACAACGAAGAAGTACTGTTTGCTGAAGATGTTCAATTTCTGATGAATCTGAAACAACTGGGACGCTCCAGAAAGCAGAAACTTGTCAAACTCCATTCTGCCAGAGCAGTAACCTCTGCGAGAAAATTCGACGAACGCTGAGACTGGCACTACTTTCCGATCCTGGCAAGATGACTAATGGGTTTGTTCCTTCCTGCACGGCGTTTTAACAAATTTGCCAGGAAATACTGGTATGAAAATCAGAGAGAAAAGCAGGATTCTTACTAAATCTCAACGAGGATGGCTAAAACCCTGTAATAGCTGTATAATTATGATGTTAAATCATGTTCAAGAGATTTGTGTAAGAGCGGAGATGCTTCAGTGCTTTATTTTTCTTTCGGATCAAACATGTCAGAGAAAAGGCTGCTTAGGCGAATTACTGCTTCAAGGATAGGGGTGGCCATTCTTACGGAACATCAGCTCTGTTTCCGCAAACGAAGCAATTCAGATGGAAGCGCAAAGTGCGATATCCTGGAAACAGGTCAGCCGGACGATTTCGTTCTTGGCGTTCTCTATGATATTGACAGATCACAAAAACCGGTACTGGATATTTACGAGGGGCTGGGATATGGATACGATGTGAAAACTGTTTCCGTAACGATCGACAACAAATCCTTTGACGCTTTCACATACTATGCTACAAATATTGATACATCTCTTAAGCCTTACCACTGGTACAAACGCCATGTTCTTGAAGGAGCAAGAGAGAACAATATGCCGGAAGATTACATTCAGCGTATAGACAAAGTTCCAGCACAGATAGATATCGATTCAGAGAGAAAAGAGCGGGAACTGTCCATCTACGCATAGTGCAAAAGCAACAGGCAAGCCTAGAGAAATTCTTAGAAAATATCCTCAAAATTTGAAACGGCTACGAAAGAAAGATGTATTTTCTTTCATAGCCGCTCAGTTGGAATGCTTCTATCTCAAAACCATCACCGGATTAATTTCTTCCAAATCGGGAGAATTGAATCTTACATGATAAACTCCAGCCGGAACCCTTCTTCCACTGGCATCTGACAGATCCCACAAAATGCTGTGATTACCAGCCTGAAATTGATCATTGACCAGTGTTGTCACAATGCGTCCACCAAGATCATAAACTTCCAGGGAAACAACAGATGAAGTCGCTATAGTGAAAGAGAATGATACTGTCTCAACAGCAGGATTGGGGGAAATTAGGCTAAAGGTGTTAACTGCCACCGGCATATCAGTTTGCTGGGTTCCAACGCCTGTTACTGTGATGGTTCCACGGTAAGAGATGTGGTTCCTTGCCCATACAGTAGCACTCATTGTACCGGTTGTAGCTGGAGTGGCATAGAGACTCACCTGCCCGGAGGCATTGGTGTATCCCACCAGGTAGGTTTCCCCGGTTTTCCAGTCACCCTTCTGAATACAGACTCTGGCATTCTCTACAGGATTTCCTCCTGAAGTTACTGTAAAGGTCACCGGAGTGTTTCCACTTATTGAAGAAACATGAGACACCGAAAGATCAGCTGCTTCCTCGGTCCACATAGGAAGCTCAGGATCACCAAAGAGGTTGTACTCTTTCAGGCACCAGTCCATGTAAACACTGTCCGGTGGACTGTAGAAGTCCATACTTGTTCCATGGGCAATACCAAGGTTATAGATATCATTCTGCCAGTGATCCTGGTAGAATCTTATGCAGAGCATCTCACTTGGCCCGGTGCAGGGACCGGAGAAATTACCAAACCCGTAGCGACTGTTGAAATTGCCGAAGCCCCCTCCATCGGGTGAGTTCAGCCAGGCATCTGCACAACACTCAGTGTCATCAAGATGACCGATCAGACAAGAAATAGACTGCCAGATAGCTGGAAGATTGCCATTTGCAATATTCGTCTGGGCCATGATGTGAGCTACAGTGTAGTTACTGCCTGCTGAGGTCCACATATAAGTTTCTGATCCGTGGCTTGCATGAAACACATGGTGTGGTCCGGCATTTATCATGTTGATCGTATTCTGGTAACTGTTAGTACCACTGGATTCGTAAAGCTTCTCTTCCTCCCATGACGAAGAAGGTATGAAAGTTGAAATAGATTCTGCGTCGGCACTGCCGGGAATGTAGGGTGAGCTCCACAGAATTCCAGTAGTGTAACCGATTCTCAGTTCAATGGGAGCTGTCTCAAAGTAATCCACAGACTGTATTCTCTCGTAGATGAACACCTTTTCTACAAATATGTCAGCCTCGGATGCTGAATTCACGCTGGCTCTTCCTACCCAGAGATCAGGATGGTAATCAACCTGGTCATAACCTGCAGGCTGTGGAGTCTGGTATGGAAATGGTACTTCACCCCAGACTGTATTGCCGTTTGAGTTCCACAGATCGGCACCAGGTGCAGTATCATTGATATCCACGAAGTAAAGATCGGCTGGAGCTATCTCCGTAAGGCTGGCACTGCCCACAAGAAGAGCATCACGGCACCCGACTTTGTCGTCATCACCAAAGATAAGTACGTAATCTGTACCATCATCTCTGCAATCGGTAAGGAACGCCCTCATTTCCTGCTGCAGATCCACAAACGAGTAATTGGCCTCAATCCATGTGGTTGTGTAAACGCTGGCTGGTATACCCTTTGCTGTTTTCCAGTCAGCTAGTTCCTGAGCCTGTGACAAATAATCAGGGTGGGTAATTATCACATACTGACCGTAAGTAAGATCTCTGGGAGCAACTATCTGAGCACCGGATCCACTTACCCCCTCCGGGTTCAATACAAGCCTGCCTAAAATGTCCATAGCCATGTCTTCACTGGCCTGTGTCCGCCTGCTCACAAGCCGTGTTGACTCATCTTCTTCATATTGAACACCAAGGGTGATGCTTTCTAAAACCTGAATGTTCTTCGTGGTGGGGTTCCATCTTACAGGGTGAACATTCACATATGCAACGGGGATTCCCCAGTAGACGCTGGAGCTTGTAAGAACAGCTGAAAGCGCCGGGAAGTACGAATCTCTGGAATAAATATGCTGATCCGGTTCTGCCTGTACATGATCAATACCTGCAGAAATGGGAACACACCCACTGGATGGCTGCACCTCGAACCTGCCGGAAAGGTTAATCCAGTTTTCATCACTGATCCGAATGCTGGTGGCTGAACAACCGGTTGGAAGAGCGATGCGAACCGGCATAATTGGAAGAGCAGGAGTTCCAAGGCTGAACATACTGGGCATATTCGGGATAGTAACAGCTGTGTATAGACCCTCACGAGTAATACTCAGCTGTGCACCGTCAAACGGTACCGAAACAGTTAATTCTCCTGCATTCGCAAAAAAGAGACAAAACAACAGTACGAAAAATGTTTTTTTCATAGCTAAAGCCACTCCTGTCTATTGGTGAAAACAAAACATCTCAGCACACAAGATAATGTATATATATACATAGCAAGGGGCGATCTGATCTATTTAAGCGCTTCCGACCCACTGAATTCTCTGTCCAGCTTCATTGCTTCAAGAACCATTTTGTCTTCCTCTGTGGATTGATCTGTTACAAGCCTGGCCATAACCTCGCCCACTCCAGGTCCCAGCATGAACCCCTGACCGCACATTCCCACTGCGACAAAACTGCCTGTCGGGCCAGCCTGACCAATAATAGGCGTTCCGTCAGGAGTCTGAGGGTAACAGCCCCTCCATGTTCTCCTTACCTTAATGTTCGCAAGTCGCGGGAATAGCTTTACCATTCTTCGAGCCACCTGCGGCAGGAAAACAGAGGTTTCGGCTGTTCCGGTACCCGGCAGAGGAGGATCCGGGGTGATACAAAAAACCACCTGACCGGTGCTGTACTGGTAAAAATAGTAGTTGGCACTTCCTGCAGATTTGCTGATATCTACAACCATGGGGTTGAAGAATCGCTGGACAGGCTCAGTAATACCAGCCTCGTGCATATCCGGATACACTGGAAGATCAATGCCCACCATGGCTCCAACTTCCCTGCTGAAAGAACCGGCGCAGTTGATGATTCTTTCTGCGTTGTATTCGCCTCTGTCTGTCCGAATGGTAAAGTAATCCTTCTTCTCTATTGATTCAACGGTTTCTCCGAACCTGAATTCCGCTCCTTCTTTTACTGCATGTCTCTGAAAGGCATAGCAGCTTTCCATAGGGCTCGCACTGCCATCCTCCAGAGAGAATGTTCCGCCAAGAAGGCCTTCCCGGGCAATTCCGGGTACAAGCTTCATTATTTCATCCGGGTCACACCATTTAATATTAAGCCCGGCATTCTGCTGAGCAGGTATCATGTTCTGCAACGACTGTGAAACCTCTTCAGTGTATGCCACAAAAGTGTAACCACCCATAAACCAGCCGATATCGTCACCGTGAACACCTTCCCAGCTCGAGAAAGTCTTCAGGGAATGAAGACTGAGAGCAACCTTTGCAGGGTCACTGTGTGTGGCTCTTATACCGCCGATAGCACATTTGTTATTGCCCTGTCCAACCGAACTGTTGGAATCTATCACAAGAGGCTTAACTCCCCTTGCCGCAAGGGACATAGCTATGGGAGTTCCAACAGAACCTGCACCGATAATTATTACCTCGTACATCACTCACCATCCTTTCCGCAAAAGATACCAAGTCTTGTCTCTGCGAAAAGAGGTCTTTCAGTAAAGTCTGTGATCTCTTCCAGGTCAATGCCTTCACCTCTGATGATCCGTGGAATAAGAGATTTGCATGTTTTACCGCCGCATGCACCAAAGCCGGCTCTTGATCTTGATTTCAATTCATTCATATCCCGAACACCTTCACGAAGCAGTTTCTTGATCTCACCGGCAGTTACCCTCTCGCATCTGCAGACAATCGAGTCGTCTGCCATTGGCAATTCAGGAACTGAAAACTCGGGTGCAGTAACTTCTAAGTCCTGTACTCTCACGCCTGCAACTCTGTTGGCAATATCTGCTGGAACCGCAATATCCAGAAGCATTGTTGAGGGATAACCCGGTGCTGCTTTCAAGCTTAGTACGGTACCGGACCCTATTGGATTCCCTTCCCACTCGCTCACTGTAACAGTCTGACCTTTTTCCAGAACCCAGTTTCCAAGCTCCCACGGAACAGTTACCGTTGGAAAATCAGAGTTCTTCCGGTAATCAACAAGAGTTATGGCCAGACCGGGACAGATCGCCACGCATTTCCTGCAGCCAATACAATCGCCACTGTATACGGGAAGCCCAAGAATCGGGTGCCCATTGGTTGTAATAAGCCCTTTAGGGCAAACTGTCATACACGGATTGCAGGGTATCTCCTGAAAACAGTGAATTACAGGGAAAACCCCCGCGACCGCAGTAGATTCCACATACTCTTCAACAGCCCCCCCGGGACTTTTCAGAACCTCTGCTTTTTCCAGCCATTCGTCCGGGATCCTCACAGATTCACCTGAAAGAGATTGTACTATTCTTCTGCCACATATTCTTCCGCTGAACATGGCGGCGCTGGCCTCGGCAATTTCTTCCGAATCTCCCGTAAGCATGGAAGGAATTCCGTACTCCACGGCCTTGCTGTGAAACTCGTTCACCGAGCTCAGGCCAACAGCCACAAGAAGAGTATCAACCTTGAAATTCTTTTCAGTACCGGGTACAGGATTAAAATTCTCGTCGATCTCAGCAATGGTAACGCTTTCAAGGTTTTCGCCTCCGTGAGCGGCGAGAACCGTATGTCTTGTGTAGATCGGCACACCCATGCGAAGAATTTTATCTGCATGAACCTTGTAACCTCCACACTTCTCCATTGCTTCAGCAAGACCCACAACAGTCATGCCGGCTTGCAGAGCGTGGTATGCTCCAATAAGACCTACATTGCCGCCGCCAAGAATAAAGATCCTTTCGGAACAACGAATCTGATCCCGGTTCACAAGAGTCTGAAATGCTCCCGCTCCATACACTCCCGGTATGGTTGAGCCTGGAAATGGAAGAGATTTCTCCCTGGCGCCTGCTGCGACCAGAAGCTGTTTCGGCGTTACAATTTTATAGCCGTCGGCTCTTCTAACACCGATGCTGCCATTGCTGAACACTGCCAGCACCACTGATTCCATCCAGACATCAATAGATGAAAACCGCTGTAGTTCTTCCGCAAGGATCTCAGCGATCTTTGTTCCCCGGATTCCAGCCCGACAGTCATCTTCTGAACCAAAGAACTTGTGAGTCTGCAGAACCAGCTTTCCACCCAGCCGATCTTTGTCATCCACAAGGATCACATTAAAACCTGAAGCTCCCAGTTCCCTGGCTGCAGCCATTCCTGAAGGTCCGGCACCGATGATCAACACATCAGTCTCAATGCTCTCTGGAGGTTTTACCTGTGGCGCATCCATATCTTCCAGGGCAGGAAGTCCTTCAACGGACTGTACAGTCATTCCTGCTTCAAGAGGAACAATACAGCTCTTCAGAGAAACACCATTTATGATCAAAGTACACTGGGAACACTGTCCATTAGCACAAAAGATCCCCTGCGCTCCTCTGTCTTTGTGGTGGTGACCGAAAACGTGCTCGCCGTTGGCAAACACTGCTGATGAAACCATCTCACCTTCCCTGCCGATCATTTCTCTTCCGTTAAATGTAAAACTCACCCAACTGTCAGGAAGGGGTGACAAAACGGGATGACGCATGATTCTGCCTTCAGTTTTCAATTCCAATCTCCTTAAAAAATCTCTCTAACGCCCGTGCCATTTGCGAGCAAATCCTGCTCCACCTCTGGTGGCTTTAACAAAACCACGGCACTCCGGGAAATTCACACAGCGCCATACCCGAAGATGCGGGTACTCATATCTCTCTGTATCTCCGCCACACTGGGGACACCGTGGAGTATTCGGTCCGGTTATCTTCTTTTCAGATTTTCTGAACTCTTCTTCCAGATGCCGGTACTGTTCCTTGCGGGATGGCCCACTGAACTCAATTACCACCTTCTTAATAATGAAGAAGGCTCCGATAACAGCACCTATAACCGAAAACAGTTTCAAATATTCCAACCTGTTTACCTCACTGGCATGATGAAAAAGACGATCCCTTCAAGCTGGTTTGATAACACAATATAACAGCCCTTGACCAGACCCCGATTAAGCTGTTGACACAAGTACACCTGCAACGGTAATATTCAGTCTCTAAGAAAGAATAAGTAATTGCATATTAATTTATATTCTAACCAAATAACATCGGAGAAACCATGAAAAATTATAATTCTGAAAAACTGAGAACTGTAGCCGTGCTCGGTCACGGCTCTGTTGGTAAAACCAGTTTTTGTGATGCCCTGCTTTTTGCAGGAGGCGGATGCGAACGGCTGGGAAGCGTAGACGATGGAACAAGCGTCTTCGATTACACCTCAGAGAGCAGAGAAAAAAAGCACAGCTTCGGTTCATCCATGGCCACTCTGGACTGGAATGGCATAAAGGTAAACATTATTGATACACCGGGACTGGCGGATTTTCACGGTGAAACAATTGGAGCGATCTCAGCATCCGACATGACTATTCTTCTTCTGGACGGCAAAGACGGTGTCGAAGTAGGTAGTTTCAAAACATGGAACTTTGCCAAGACCGAAAACATCCCGGTTTTTATCTATGTGAGCCGTGTAGATCGCGAGAACGCAAACTTTGACAGAGTCGTTGAGCAGGCCAAAGAAATGTTCAACAGGCATGTGGTGCCTGTGGTCTTCCCTGTGATGGATGGTGACTCATTCATTGGTGTGGTCAATGCAATAACCCGTAAGGCTTTTGACGCGTCAGGAAACGAAATGGAAGTTCCTGAAAGTGCAAAAGAACAGTGTGAAGATTACAGAATGCAACTTATTGAGGAAGCTGCTGAGGCTGATGAAGAGCTCATGGACATTTTCTTTGCCAATGAAACTCTCACAGCAGAAGAGCTTAAAAAAGGCATAAAGCTCGCCGTAAAGAACCGAGGGATGTTCCCTCTGTACTGCGGTGTTTCCATACCTCCAGTGGGTCAGAGATTCGTGCTTGACGCAATAGTCGAATACGCCCCATCACCTCTGGAAGCAACACCTGCTCCAGTAATTGATGGTGACCCAGTTCTGCCGGATCCCAAAGGTGGATTTGTTGCGCGGGCTTTCAGCACAAAACACGATAAGCATGTAGGAGATATGGTCTACCTCAAGATCCTCAGGGGTTCTGTTGAAGGTTCACACGAGGCAATCAATATTGCAAGACATCAGACTGAGCGCCTTGGAAACTATTACTATATGAATGGCTCTTCAAGAGAAGACGCCACCAGAATGGTGGTAGGCGATATAATGGCTGTGGCCAAGCTCAAAGGCACTATCACCAACGATGTTCTGTGTGACAAGAGTGACCAGGTAAAACTGGTTCCCATTTCATTCCCCAATCCTGTTTACAGAGCAGCCATACGAGCAAAGAAGCGTGGAGATGAAGACAAAATGGGAGCCGGGCTACACAAGCTTGGTGCAATGGATCCAACTTTTATCACCAGAAATGAAGGCAACATAGGCCAGACAACGGTGAACGGCATGGGCGAGCTTCACCTTATGACAATGCTTGCCCGCCTTAAAGAGATGAGTGGAGTTGAAGCTGAACTTTTCAAGCCAAAAATTGCTTACCAGGAAACCATTACCAAAAAGGCAAATGGAGCCTACAAGCATAGAAAGCAGTCTGGTGGAAGAGGTCAGTACGGTCATGTTCTTATGAGAATTGAGCCCACACCAAGAGGTGAAGGCTATGTGTTCTCCAGCGAAGTCTCAGGTGGTAATGTTCCCACAAAATACATCCCAGCAGTTGAAAAGGGTGTAGTTGAGGCTT
>JAGLDB010000270.1 GCA_023145935.1 Candidatus Sabulitectum sp.
AACCTGTCCCTTGATAAGTTCCAGGCACAGGTTGCGGAACTGGGGGTTAGCATGATCGGGCAGACCGACGAGCTTGCTCCAGCGGACAGAGTGTTGTATTCCCTGAGAGATGCCACTTCAACTGTCACCTCAATTCCACTCATTTGTGCCAGTATTCTTTCAAAGAAGCTTGCAGAGAACCCTGATATTCTTGTTTTTGATGTGAAATGCGGTACCGGGGCATTTATGCAGACTCTTGAGGATGCCCGTGAGCTGGCTGAATCTCTGGTACGAATTTCCAGGATGTCAGGAAAAAAAGCCAGTGCTCTTATTACCCCGATGAATCATCCAATAGGACTTACCGCCGGTAATACCCTTGAGGTACAGGAAACGCTGGATATTCTAAGGAACAGAGGACCGTCTGATTCCACAGAACTTACCATTTCTCTAGTTGCAGAGATGGCATTTCATGCAGGGATCAGCAATGCTGAAAAGTTGTGCAGAGAAAATCTTGCCAACGGTAAAGCCATGGATATTTTTGTTGGAATGGTTGAAGCTCAGGGTGGTGATATTGCCGCTTTTGAATCTCTTCCTCTGGCTCCTGTAGTTGTAGATCTGCGTGCAGGTCGAACAGGGTACTGGTGCGGACCGGATGCACTTGCGGTGGGGAATGCCGTGAGGAAACTTGGAGGCGGACGATACAGAGTTGAAGATGAAGTTGATCCTCTTGTAGGCTGGGAACAGGAAGTGCCTTGCGGATCACCGATTGAAGATGGTCAGATCCTGGGCAGAGTGCATGCTGCTGACAAAGAATCAGCTGCAGAAGCGTCAAGAACCATCAGTGACAGTTTTGTATGGGATGTGCCGTCTGAACCCCTTATCTACCAGGAGATCCGCTGATGAGAGCCATAAACCCTGAGGCTGTTCCGGATACTCTCTTAAGAGACGGTCTGATTACAGAGTCAGTATTGAAAAGATTCAGGAGACTCGCAGAAAATTCCAGTGATGATCTGCTCTCTCTTCTTGTGTCCAGCGGGATCATTGGTGAAGACAAGCTGTACAGACACCTTGCAGAGCTTGCCGGCATACCTTACACCGATCTTGATCCCCTCGAACTTGACTATCAGGTTGTTACAGAGTGCCTTCCCGGGGCCTATGCACAGGCAAAGGGAATCGTGGCCTTCAAGGAGGATGGAGACCGGATCTTCATCGCTGTGAGCGACCTGCCAACGCCTGTGCAGATTGATGATATGTCAAATATGCTGGGGAAGGAAATAGTTCTTTACCTCAGTCGCCCCAGAGCAATCGACAAGGTTATCCGTCAGTTCTACGGGCTTCACAGCTCAATTCTGGCAGCGACGAAAGAGCTTTCCGGTGATGACATTGTAGACATTGGAAATCTTGAGCGGTTTGTTGACAGCACTGCAGACAGGTCCATTGAACCCACAGACAAGCCGGTTATCAATGCTGTGAATCATCTGTTTCAGCACGCATTTGAAGAGCGGGCAAGCGATATTCACATAGAGCCACATCGTGAGAATACCATTGTTCGATTCAGAATTGATGGTGTTCTTCATCTGGTGTATCGACTTCCCAAGAAACTTCATTTTGCCATAACCAGCAGAATTAAAATGATCTCCGGGTTGAATATTGCCGAGAAAAGAAGGCCTCAGGACGGCAGGATCAGAACTTATTACGAGGGGAAGCCTGTTGAGATCAGATGCTCTACAGTGCCGGTTGCATTCGGCGAGAAAATTGTTCTTAGAATTCTTGATCCCGCCATACTTATGCAGGATCTTTCTGTTCTCGGTTTTGATAAGCGAGATATGGAAGTATACACTGACATGATCAAATCGCCCAACGGTCTGATCCTTGTTACAGGTCCAACTGGCAGCGGCAAAACTACAACACTTTATTCCAGCCTTATCACCATTTCCTCTGAGCAGAACAACATTGTGACTATTGAAGATCCTGTTGAGTTTGTTACAGATGAATTTAACCAGATAACGGTACAGAAAGCAATTGATCTTACATTCATTACAGCTCTCCGCCATGTTCTGCGTCAGGACCCGGATATTATTATGGTTGGCGAGATCAGAGACAAAGAAACGGCTATCAGCGCAATGAGAAGTGCGCTTACCGGCCACCTGGTTCTAAGCACTCTTCATACCAACGATACTGCTTCCACTGTGGTGAGGTTGATGGACATGGGAGTTGAGCCCTATCTTCTGGTGAGTACTTTGCGGGGAATTGTTGCACAGCGACTTGTTCGTTCCATCTGCCCACACTGCCTGGAAGAATATGAACCTGACCATGCTGAGTGTGATCTTGCAGGAATTGACTTTGGCACGAAGCTTGTTCACGGGAAAGGATGCAGGGAATGCAGGAATACCGGTTACAAAGGCAGGATCGCCATATTTGAGGTTATGACCATTGATGAAGAAATTCGCAGGAAGCTTGTTGGCAGAGCTTCCCTTGATGAGATCAGAAGTGTTGCTATATCAAACGGAATGGTAACTCTGCGGGAGGCAGGCCTCAGAAAAGTTCTTGATGGAGTAACAACAGTTAGCGAACTGATTCGTGTAACTGCAGGGGGATTATGAAAAGGCTGATTCTTTTTCTCGGAGTGACTGTTCTTTCTCT
>JAGLDB010000271.1 GCA_023145935.1 Candidatus Sabulitectum sp.
GGTCATCGATCAAGATCATTCACTGTTAATTTGTTCCAGAAGGTTCATCTCAAAGATGTTCAAGTCTCGGTCTTCAATGGAGAATATGCCTCTGGTGGGCAAGCAGAAGAAATCGTCACGGTTTCAGATTCTGCCTAAGAGAGTGAACAAGTCAGACGGACATAAACTAACTCATGACGGCAAGATGAGTGTGGACACCATCGGCAGAGATACCTATAATATCAATGAATAAATATTTTACTGGGGGGTATGGATAGTGGTGAGAATACAATACAGGCAGAAAACCGCATTCCAGGATGCTTTGCGGATATTCATGGAACCGGTGTGACAAGTGCTGACCGTTAACATTTGTTCTGCTGAAGATGCCGACAGGCAATCAGAGGTATTCGAGAGGATCTTTCGTTCAAGATCTTTGATCTGTGCTGCATCCCATTGTAATTCATCTTCTCCGATAGTACTTCTTTTGTCTCCAGGATTGTGCAGATCAGACCGCATCAGGAATGAAATAACAGCAGCAGTCAGATCTGGAACAAGCATTTATCCGGTCTTTCTTTACAAGATGGAACTGCCCGAATGGCTGCACTTCCTCATTTCAAGCCATCAATGGCTGGACGCAAGTGATGGAAACACGGAAACCGCTGCACTCAAGATTGCTGGGAAGCTGCTGCTGGACTCTGATTCCACAACAAAAAGAATTGATCCAGAAATCAATCTGAAAGGTTTTCATCAGTTCATTGTGCAACAACCCCCAAACTTTGTTGGCAGGATTAGTGAACTGTCCATTCTTAATAAAGCGATATCAGCAATTGAAGCTTCTCATGATGACAAAGAGTTTAAATTCCCGGTAATTGTAAGTGTAAAAGGCAGAGCCGGAGTGGGCAAAACAAGCCTTGTGTCCACATTCCTCAAAAAGATCAAATCAGAGGAATTCAACTGGCTGAGTGTGTCAGCAGAAGCAAATGAAAACCACATTGCCTACATGCTCTGGGCCAGAGTAGTGGCAGAGCTGGCCGGTTGGAAAGCCGGCTCGGGCAACCTGAAGGATTCCCTTGAAAAATCTCTGGGTAAAAGCTTCAACAACGAACTTTTTGAAGATACAGCCCTTTTGCTTCCTCTCGGGTCAAATGGGAGTTCCGCTGCTCCTCTGGAGAGAAAAGAACTCTTCGCCCAGGTGTCGGGCTTCATTGCTGACCTGCTGATAACATCTTTTCACCAGGGGCGAAATATCCTTTTTCTTGACAATCTTCACTGGGCAGACTCTGGAAGTATGGAGATGCTGGGAGATATTCTTGCAAAACTGGAAGGCATTCCTCTTCTAATAATACTGTCATACAGACCTGAAAGACCCAACGGAACTCCGGTGGAAATACCGCTGTTAGAGCATATTGCCACAAAAAAAGAGATACTGCTTGAACCGCTGAAAAAGAAGGAATCAATCGAACTGTTAGCCCGACTCATTGATACTGATTCTATCGATGAAGATAGTGTCTCTGCAATGGCAGAAACAACAGGGGGATACCCTCTTCATCTGGAACTCATTGCAAATGCCAGGAATAATCAGCGGGTCAGTTATTCAGAAAATGAACTTAGTGATCTGCAGCTGCTGATACAAACGAACTATGAACGACTTCCAGAAGGAAGAAGATTGATCATTCAGGCTTTATCTGTTCTAGGCGGCGAGGCACCGGTTCAACTGGTTCTGGACACAGTGAGTACAAAACCAGCTCTGGGGAAATCTGTTCTGCTTCAAAATGATGACTTTGTGGTAAGAAAACAGACTTCTTTTTCAGATACTCTTGTATTCAGACATGATCTTTTTAAAGAAGCAGTGTACGATACAATGGATTCCAACTCAAAGAAAGATTTCCATCTCAGAGCAGCAGTTCTTCTGGAAGGTATACATCAGAGTGATTCCAGGTTCTCCAGTGTGATCTCAAAACACTGGGAAAAGACAGGCAACAACCAGAGTGCGCTGGACCATGCCTCAGCATACCTCAACCATGTTAACTCGATATTTCACAGTACAGCTGTTCTGGAGTGGGCAGCTGAAGTTGAATCTCTCATTACAGAACTGGGTCTTACAGAGCAGAATGCTGACACACTGGCCTGCGCACTGACTGCTGCCGAGGAAACCCTTGGCCGCACAGGGCAAACCCCAGAGCGAGAAAAAACTCTGGATCGACTGGGGAAATTGGCCACACGCTACAACCTTATAGACCATCTGACTTCAGCATACTGTTCCCGGGGGCTCATAAGAAAAGATCAGGGGCGCTATGATGAAGCAGTAAAACTTGTTCAGAAGTCAGCAGATATGGCGGAATCTCATCACAACAGCTACAAAGTAGCCTGTGCTCTGGGAACTCTTGCAAGCATCATCAGTGACCTGCGTGATCGGCTTGAGGAAGCAGAAATTCTGTATCTGAGAGCATATGAAATGCTGAAAAACCTTGATGCCCCGAAAGACCTTGGCAAAAGTTGTATGCATCTGGGGATTCTCTATACGGAAATGGACAAAAACCAGAAGGCAATTGAGTATCTCAACAGAGCAAGTAAGCTTTTCAAAAGTATTGAGTTCCACTACGGAGAAGCGGTTGTACTCACAAACC
>JAGLDB010000272.1 GCA_023145935.1 Candidatus Sabulitectum sp.
TTCCACTTCTTTTTCCTTTCATAGTGGATACGGTAATTGCTCCACCTGTGGATTACACGGATCTGTTCGTAAACGAGTGGGGAGTAGTTGTGTTCACTTCTGAAGGAACAACAATTGCAGGTGCTCCAGACGAAAACGGTAATCTTTACTACGGAAGACAGGTCTTCGGAGAACTGGCTGTAGACGCACCTGTTATCTGGATTCACGGTGCATTCTTTGAAGAAGCAACCCTGACAGTAAAAGCGGTTCAAGGGTCTCTAACCGCCCTTTTCCCCGATCCTGATGTAACACTGAATAACGGAAATGACAGACCGATAGTTGCATCCTGGAATATTTCCGCTCCACCGCCCCTGCCCAGACACGAAAGACCGGAACCGATCATTCCACCGGATACTCCATTCGGCTGGGCCATGGACTTCTGGAGAGATGTACCCAGTCTTGATCTCTTTTCTTCTGAAAGCGGAGACTACATGGCTAACTTCCTCTACTACGAAGCAGGTATTCCATACTGGGAGGATCTTGACGGCATCTTCGACGCCAAGATCCTTGCCGGCTATTATGCTCCCGATGGGCTTCTGATAACGGCTGGCCATGATCCACAGGTTGAAAGAATTCAGTTAATTCCCCTCCCGGATGGCTCAGGCATTCCAGCAGGGATGGCAGGTCATCTCTCAGATGAAGAGGTTTGCGATATCATCTGTGACTGGGCCGGGGGTAATCTGAAATCTGAAGAGATTACAGCTCTCTGGCAGACATGGGAGCCATTCTTCAAAACCCTGACCATAGATGACGAATATGCATTGGACAGGATAGGAACTGATGAACAGTGGATACTATTCCCTCTTCCCTGGGATGTAGTAGAAGAGATCAGCACCATTCGACTCGAGGTGCATGATTCAGTTGAAATAAAGATCACCTACAACAGGCTCTTCCTGGGGCTGGTAAGGTTGTACTGACATGATAACACTATTGATTCTTCTGGCCGGGCTCCAGGTACATGAGTGGGGTGTTATCACCAACACACCGCTGGCACTTGGCGGAGCTGTTCCTGAATTGCAGCTTCCGGATTCTGAACTGGAAGACAGGGCTCCCGTGATATTCTTCCACGGAGATCCCTGCAATGTAACCATAAAGATCGGTTTCCCCTATATGGGGCATGCAACTACTATTCTTCCTGATCCAGATCAGGGAGGATCAAACTCCACATATCTGGTCTGGGACAACCTCGAGCTAACAGAATCACCTGATGCCGGTCTGATCTATGGATGGGCTGATAGCGAAAATCTTAACTATCCAATTCCTCTGTGGCAACAGGTTGACGGTCTCTATGCTGTATCAGGTAACAGGTATAACAACTTTTTGTACTACGGTTGCGTTCCAGGAAACCCCGGCGATCTCCCCTTTATCAATCAATCAGGAAATCAATCATTTAGAATGCCATTCGGGGAAATACCGTGCATAGTTCTTACATCTGCCGGTGGAAGACCAATGTTTGGTGTTTTTACCCTGGCGGACATTCTGACAAGCATTCCGAAGGGACTACAATTCCTTGAAGAGCCTGCACACCTGAAAAGAGAACTCTGGCTCTGGGCAGAAGAAATATTGAATGAAGATGAGTTCGACAGTTTCTGGAACACCTGGGAAGCTCAATTCCTCTCTGACTCTTCCTCTGAAATAATGATACTTTACCGGGTTCCTGAGGAAATTGTTGAACGGATAGCATCGATGGAAATTGAAACTGACAAAGAAATGGAAGTTGAGATCAATCGCTTCATAATTGCAGAGCTGTCATACAGAACAGAGTAACACACATTATCGCAGAGGGATCTCCTCTGGTCCCTCTGTATTTAAGAAGGAAAACTGGCTAATCAATGTGTATACCGATTTGTCTACCGCATACTATCCAAATCAACCATATTCATTTCTTATTAGTCTTTTTACTTCTTTATAATGAGTCTGTTCCAGCTCTATTACTCTATTTATCGTAACCCTCTAAATGGAATGTATTTATCCGTATACTGAATTTCAGATAATCTGCATATGTAATTAATCCGATAACCCACTGCTGTAGTATGGATTTATGCCGATAGCTCAAACAATTATAAATAATGGAAAACATGCATTCCTCACGAAGAATTTTATATATTCGCTTCGCTACATGATACATGAAGGTTTAGAGGTAACAATAAATAATCATTGAACAGTTGGAGCTTAACATGGAAGCCTACGATGTAATTATTATCGGCGGAGGTCCTTCCGGAATTATTACCGGAGTTACCGCCAAGAAACAGAACCCGGAAACTTCCTTTCTCATTATCAAAGAAGAAGAGAAGGGTCTTGTCCCCTGTGGGATCCCATATGTATTTCATGATCTGAACGATATTTCAGAGAACAAAATGGGACCTGCTCCGTTTGTTAAAGCTGGAGGAGAAGTTCTTGTTGACAGGGTTACAGATATTGATATCAGTAATAAAGTCATCCGTACAGAATCAGGTAATGAGATGTCCTACGGCAAGCTCATATTTGCAACGGGCTCTGTTCCTGTAGTGCCGTCTTTCATCAAGGGTTATGACCTGGAGAATGTTGCTAGTATTC
>JAGLDB010000273.1 GCA_023145935.1 Candidatus Sabulitectum sp.
AACCAGCATAGCCTCACTGATTCAGAAAATTTCTCTGATATTTTCAATTCTTCTCCGGGTAATGGGTGTTTCTGCGAATTCAATTGCTTTCATGTACAAGCTGTCTCTCAGAACAGGGTTCTCCTCCTGGATCATTCTTCTGGCCCAGGCTTCTGCCACGATGTCCATGGCCATTGGATCAGGTGAGTTCCCCTTGAAGTCAAATATAGACAATTGATCCCAGTCTATCGGCAGTTGTTCAAGACCTGCGGCACTGAAGACCAGTCCGTGAAGAGAAAAATCATCTTCTCTGTTCCATGCTCTTGATATGTGTACTGTTCGCTCTCCCACTATGGGTGGTATCAACCCGGTTGGCGAAAACTCGAAGTAGTTTCCAAACGGGTCTGAAAGAAGAACATCCTGCCTGAATCCAAGAATGTTCTGTGCATACGCAGCATAGAAGACATCATGTGCAACAGGTCTGTAAATTGATCCCGAAGGCAGTGAAGCCATTACATCGCTTGTCCACCTCATTGCTATGTCATCATCTGTCCTATCAGAGGCAACTATCCCGCTTACAGCAGCAGTCAGAACCATTAAGATAGCAAGGGTTTTGTATGCTGCGGCTCTTTTCCAGAGAAATTCAATTCCAGAGGCACTCCGGAGCGACAGGGGAAGAAGAAATATCCACAACTGTCCAGCAGGGTCAGGCAGTTCATACGACGCCAGGAAAAGAAGAGCCAGTATTCCCGGAATATCTCTTTTTACAGAGAATCTTCCACCAGCTGCAGCCAGAAGAATAAACACGATCCCACCTGGAATTCCAATGAAAGCAAGAGCCCTGAAAAGTCTTTCAACTGATGGTGCATCAAGTCTTCCGGAATACATGGTGAAGTAGGAGAACAAGGTATCAAGGGAGCCCGGATGTCCGTAGTGAGCTATCCGACTTGCTCCGGATCGTATTGGAATGTACAGGTAGAGGCTGGCAGGTATGAGAAATGCCAGATTCGCTGTCCATCTTTTTTTAACTGAAAGGAAAAGAGGGCTGGATAGAAAAGAGGCTGGATGTCCTGCCAGCAGAGCCATTCCTGATGCGTAAGCTGCCAGTCTGGAATCTTTCAGGGCCATGGCCGTCAGAACCAGCAGTATTGCAAGTGGATAAACCTCCAGGCTGTTGAACTGGCTCATGACCGGCGCTGCGGTCAGGAACAGGACAGAACCTGCCAGCGCCGGATAGAATGCCGCCCCGGCTTTTTTGAAAGCAGTTACCCCTACAGCCATTGCAGCAGCACCCAGAAAGCAGTTCAGAATTCTCAGGTATCCGTAGAGTGGCGAAAATGCCATGGAAAAGACCCGAACGAGCATAAGGAACAGTGGATAACCCGGAGCATGTGCGATCTGCATTTCAGAGCCGCATACTGCAAATTCAGCGCCATCAGTGGCATCAAATGACGGAGGGCCGGACAGTAAAGCTATCAGGAAGAAAGCAGCGGAGAACCCCAGGAGTGTGACTGACAATGGGCGTTGAGCAGAAAGGCCCCACAGTCTAGATAGAATTCTTGGAGATTTGCGGAGAATAGTGGAACTATTTGACAATAATCTACGAGGATTATAGCCGACTGTGCGGCTTTTATGACGATGCTGCATTCTCGGTCACGCTCCTAGAACTATCAGTCTTCTGCTGTGCATACTACCAGAGCCAGAGAATCACAGAGGGATTGTGCCCAGGGGATGTCACGGAAGGATTGTTCAAGAAGAGGCACTTCCAGAGTATCTCCTTCAGCTTTCAGTATGCCTGCAAGAACTGCACGATGGCCCGGTATGGAAGGGTAGCAGTATGCTCCGTATCTTGCAGTAATGGCTGCTTCAGTATAATTACCTGACTCCAGTGCAGCATTCAATGCAAGAGAGAAAATGGTTCTTGAAGGATTTGTCTGACTTGCAATAGCCCTTGAAGCAAAAATAAGGGTACTGTCTGGATTCCCCGCTGCAGAGTACCAAAGAGCAGCGGTTTCCAGTACTTCAGAGCCATCGGGTTTGATCAGAAGACATCTTTGAAGCAGATCTCTTCTGTCAGCCTGATCTGTGGCGATCACAGATGCTCTGAGCCTTGCCAGCATTACAGGCAGGCAGTAACCCAGCTCCCGTTCTGCCTCTTCGTAAATAGAATTCCAGTCAGCTCCTCCTGTAACTGCAGCCAGAGTGATGGTTTTTGCCCAGTCTGCTGCTTCTGCCGCCGGCGTGTCAAGAAATGCTATAGAGTACTGGAGAGAGCGGAGAGTATCCCCTTGAACCAGGTAGGCCGTAGACATCGATCTGAGGAGCATGGGATTTATTCCACCTCTGGAATGTATGTAGTTCAGAGATGTGGTATCTCCAGTGAGGGAGAGGAATGTAACTCGCATAGTTACAGCCGTGTTCAACTCGGAATCGTCTGCAGCACTGGAGTAGAGTTCGAAGATGCTGTTAAAAGCTGAGGTGTCTGCTCTTGCAAAGGCAAGGTTCATCATTACTTTCATCAGGGAAATTGTGGTATCTCCTCTTGCCATTGCTGTTTCACACACGTATCGTGATCTTTCATTCTGGCCTGTAAGATGTGTGGTCTCACCCAGTGTA
>JAGLDB010000274.1 GCA_023145935.1 Candidatus Sabulitectum sp.
TCTTACAGAAGATTTATGCAGATGTTCGGTGATGTTGTCATGGACATCCCTCATCATGACTTCGAGCGTGCTTTGGATAGTGTAAAAAAAGAGAAGGGCGTTAAGCTTGATACCGATCTCGGTCTTGACGATCTGAAGGAAGTAGTTTCTCTTTACCGGAAGATTTACCGTGACGCTATCGGAAGTGATTTCCCCACAGATCCATGGGAGCAGCTTAAACTCTCTATCAATGCTGTTTTCAGCAGCTGGAACAACACAAGGGCAATTCGTTACCGCGAGATAAATGAGATCAGGGGTCTTATTGGAACTGCTGTAAATGTGCAGGCAATGGTCTTTGGTAACATGGGTGAAGAATCCGGTACCGGTGTCTGCTTCACCAGAGACCCTGCAAACGGCGAGAATGTCTTCTACGGCGAATATCTTATGGATGCTCAGGGAGAGGATGTTGTTGCTGGCATTCGTACTCCACTGTCTATTGCAACCCTTGGAGAAAAAGACGAGAAATCCTACAAGGGCCTTCTTGATCTAAGAGAGAAGCTTGAGGCTCACTATCTTGACATGCAGGATATCGAGTTCACCATAGAAAACGGCAGACTTTACATTCTTCAGACCCGTACAGGCAAGCGTACGGTATTCGCAGCGCTGAATATGGCTGTTGACATGGCAGAAGAGGGTCTGATCGATAAAAAAGAAGCAATTATGAGAGTTCCTGCTCAGCAGTTCAATCAGCTCTTTGCACCTATTCTTGGAACAGAAGGCAAGGCTTCTGCAAACCTGCTTACAAAGGGTCTTAATGCCTCTCCCGGTGGAGCCTGCGGAAAAGCTGTTTTCACAGCAGAGACTGCAGAGGAATGGAAAGCAAGAGGTGAAGAGGTTATTCTCTGTCGTCTTGAAACCAGTCCCGAGGATATCGGTGGAATGGTTGCGGCAAAGGGTATTCTTACAGCACGGGGCGGCATGACAAGCCATGCCGCGGTTGTTGCCCGGGGAATGGGTGTTCCATGTGTTTCCGGTGCAGATGAACTTCATATTGACAGTGATACAGCATCTATGGTCTGTAATGGCTTTACAGTAAAAGAGGGTGATATTATCGCTATCGATGGCTTCACCGGAGAGGTATTCTCCGGCGAAGTTCCGGTTCGCCCTTCCGAAATAGTTCAGGTTCTTCGCGGTAATTTGAAGGCGGAAGAGAGTGTTCTGTTTAGAAACTACGAAAAACTTGTTGGATGGGCAGATGAGATTCGCCGGATGGATGTTCGCACCAATGCAGATTCTCCCCGTGATACTGAAATGGCAGTACTGTTCGGTGCCCAGGGTATCGGCCTCTGCCGTACTGAGCACATGTTCTTTGAAGGAGACAGAATTATTCCCTTCAGAAAGCTTATTCTTGTAGCTGACGATGTGAAGAAGATTCAGGAGAAGATTGAATCAGGCACAGGCGATGTAACGGCTCTTAAGGCTGAGCTTCAGGCTCCTCTTGCCGGATACAATGAGGCGATCTCCGAGTTGCTTCCTCTTCAGAGAGGTGATTTTGAAGGTATTTTTCGTACTCTGAACGGCCGCCCGTGCAATATCAGGCTTCTTGATCCACCTCTGCACGAATTCCTTCCTCACGACAGTGACGGACATGCAGAGATGGCGGAGGTTATGGGAGTTTCTGCAGAAACTGTGGCTCTCAAGGTTGAATCTCTTCACGAGTTTAACCCCATGATGGGTCATCGAGGGTGCCGACTGGGTCTTATCTATCCTGAAGTTGCAGATATGCAGGTAAGAGCTATCATGGAGGCTGCAGTTAAGGTAGCAGATGAGGGTATTACAGTTCTCCCCGAGATAATGATCCCACTTGTGGGAAATGTTAAAGAACTTTCTATTGCCAGGGAAATGGCACAGAAGGTTGTGGATAAAGTTCTGTCGGAGCAGGGAAAAGCCAGCGACTATATTAAGTACCAGATCGGTACAATGATCGAGATACCCAGAGCTGCGATTACTGCGGATCAGGTTGCGATGAAAGCTGATTTCTTCAGTTTTGGAACAAATGATCTTACACAGATGTGCTGCGGATTCTCAAGGGATGACGCTGGTAAATTCCTTGGAGAGTACGTCAAAATGGGCATCTATGAAAGAGATCCATTTGCATCGCTTGATATCCCCGGCGTGGGTCGGCTGGTGGAGATCGCCGTTGATCTTGGAAGAAAGGCCAAACCGGGTCTAAAGCTTGGGGTTTGCGGTGAGCATGGCGGCGATCCCGCTTCCATAAAATTCTTCAACTCTGTGGGGCTTGATTATGTATCATGCTCTCCTTACAGAGTTCCTGTTGCCAGGCTTGCAGCTGCTCAGGCAGTTCTGGAAGCCGAGTAGTATTAAAGCTGCAGGACGATACCTGTGAAAAGGATAGATGTACTCCTTGCCATGGGTAGCCCTGCTCTTTCAGCAGTTACAGAGGAGGCTCTTCTTCGGGAGGGCCTCTCTGTAAAAACGGCGATAAACGGGCTGGACGCAGTAACAGCAGCGTTTTCTCTGAAGCCAAGATGTGTCTTGTGCGGACAGGTTCTTGCTGGAATGGATGGAATAAAAGTTTGCAGATTCCTGAGCAC
>JAGLDB010000275.1 GCA_023145935.1 Candidatus Sabulitectum sp.
CCATATGACATGCAATACTGGAAGAACATTCACAAGTCTCTTTTCTATGAACTCTATGAGTGGGCTGGAAAAGTCAGGAATATTGGCATGACCAAAGGGAATACACAATTCTGCAATCCTAAATTCATTGAGCAGGAAGCAGACAAGCTTTTCCAGACTCTGATGCAAAACAATTATTGTGTAGAGTCCTCTCATGAACAATTGATAATTACTGGTGCTGAACTATACGCTGAACTTAATATGCTACACCCATTTAGAGAAGGTAACGGACGTTCCCAGCGAATACTGTTTGAACACATCTTTGCGAATTGTGGATATCAGATTCACTGGGATAATACCACAAAGAATAACTGGATAAAGGCGAATATAGCTGGAGCAAAATGTAACTACACACTTTTGGAAAATATCTTCAAAACAGCTCTGTCTCCCATTTAAAATGCATATCCAGAACAAACAACTCTTATGCTGAATACTTGTGCTATTCACATCTGCATCGGTCGTAAAAGCGAACTTCCATCTTTTGTGAAGATTCTCATACTTGATTTCTTCCTCTCTAAAATGCTGGGTGATACTCTGCTGTAATTCCTAAGTCTCGGAATTCATGAGGAAATCAATCAAATTGAGGTGCCTGATTCCGTTTCGACTTAATTTCATGTTATCCATGCTGATAACTGTTTTCGGGTAGTTATCCTTTATTATTTCCAACGAATGAAATTCTCTTTTGATTGTTTCAGGTGAGGCAAGCAGATAGGCGACCTGAAAATACTCCAGATCCCCGGATTTCTCCACTACAAAATCTACCTCATACTGGCCAGCATACCCGATGCTTACTCTGTAGCCTCTACGGTGCAGTTCCAGGAAAACAATATTCTCCAGCAACCCTGCAATGTCTGCCTCCCTGTACCCGATCAGTGCATTTCGTACTCCCAGATCATTAACAAAATACTTTGCACCCAGATCCAGATGTTTCTTTCCTTTGATGTCATACCTGCCAACTCTATGGATCAGATATGCATCTTCCATGTATGAGAGATAATTCAGGACAGTTTCAAGCCCCATTGAGATCCGCTGTGATTTGAAGTAATCGACTATTCTTTTTGCCGAGAGAACATTGCCGATATTATCGAAAACAAAAGCGCAGATCCTCTTTAACAGTTGTACATTCCTAACGCTGTACCTCTGAACAATATCTCTCAACAAAATGGAATCGAATACCGATTGAATGTATCTTACGAAAACATCCGGATCGCGATTGAATTGATGCAGTCCAGGCAATCCTCCAAACCTGAGGTATTCCTGGAAATCAGTTTCATTGCCGCTGAACTCCATACACTCCGGCAGACTGAGAGTGTTTATTTCTATCTGAATACACCTTCCGGTAAGCAGGCTGGCAAGCTCTCTTGAAAGCAGTCCGGCGTTGGAACCGCTTACAACAATATCCAGTTCAGGTTTCTTTATCAATGAAATGACTGCCTTTTCCCAGTGCTCGATTTCCTGCACTTCATCAATGAGAAGAAGAGTTGACTTTTTTCCCGGCGGGACAAGCTCCTCCACCTCTTTCATCAAGTGGTGATAATCTCTGACATGATCGAATGAGTAATCTTCCTTATCAATGAAACAGACAAAATCATAAAGATCACTTCTCTGTGCAAGCAGATGCATAATACTTGTCTTACCTGAACGCCTCATTCCGGTAATGACTTTCACAAGCGGTTTCTTCAGAAATGGTTCTAACTTATCTAAGCAATTTCTTCTATCGTACAAGTAGTTTCCGTCATTCATAGTGTATCCTTTCGATATATCGAAAGATTGTACATAAACACAGGGCTGTCAATACAAATAGCTGAAGCTATATTTACATCTCTCTTATCTACAGGCTGATCAATGCAGAAAGGTAGAATCTGGCGGAGCCGGGACCTTTGTCTATTGGGAAGCCGCTGCCTGCGTCAAACCTGAGCCCGCCTGTTGTGCCTCTAAGGCCAACACCGACCGAGGCAGGGTACTGCATTCCATGTTCTGCTGTGTCCAGAGCGCCGAGATCCGAGAAAAGATAAACCTGTGTTGCTGTTTCACCAAGAGAGAGTTCAGGCGAAAGAATCCCCCATGCTCCTGCCCTCCATGAGTCTTTTACATAACCTCTCAGGGTGCCGTAGCCCCCCAGGCGGGTCACCATTGAAGGCAGCCAGTCTCCACTTATTATTCCACCTGCTCGGGCTGTTAATCCCATACCGAACATGCCTTTGAAGATCGTGTAGTTCATCTCTGTCTCTGCCCTGGTAAGAAGGTAGGTAGAGTCAGGACCTGCCGCACTGCCGGCCTCAGTGGTCAATTCACCGATAAAGCCCTCTCTGCCCTGCGCAGTGCTTGATGTGTAGTCAATCTTTATTCCTGCTGAGCCATATCTGAAGCTTTCATCCGGCTGGTTGGCAGGATAGCTCTTCCAGGTGCCGGCACCGCCTGATACATCAATGTTTCCAAGGCTGAGAATTACTTCGCTGGACCATTCTCTGATAACGCTGCCGCTGTCCGGTACCTGCTGTTCAATTTCAAGCTGAACTGAAAGTGGAGAACCCATTATCCAGGGTTCCC
>JAGLDB010000276.1 GCA_023145935.1 Candidatus Sabulitectum sp.
CAACATTCTCCAGGTCGTAACCTTTAATGAAAGTCGGTACTACAGGAATAGAGCCCGTTGCAAATATGAGTTTGCGGTAGGACATTTCATTACCTGATTCGGTACGGATAGTTTTGTTATTGATATCAATGTGGGTAACTGTGTCAACAAGAACTTCTCCTCCGGCTTTAACAAATGGAGCAGGTCCCATCTTGTTCTCTGAAACATCATTCAGGTCGTGGAATACATATGGGATTCCACAGGGGACAAGGCCCTTTTCCTCTTCTTTAATGATAAGAAAAGATGCTTCCGGGTTTTGTCTCTTTGCAGTAACTCCGGTAATAATCCCGGAAGGACCTCCACCGATAATAATTACATCGTAGGCTTTCATGTTAAGCTCCAACTGTTCAATGATTATTTATTGTCACCTCTAAACCTTCATGTATCATGTAGCGAAGCGAATATATAAAATTCTTCGTGAGGAATGCATGTTTTCCATTATTTATAATTGTTTGAGCTATCGGCATAAATCCATACTACAGCAGTGGGTTATCGGAATAAATACATACCTGGATTATCTGGTATTCGGTGCTGGGGGGAATATGCATTCTTTTATAGATTTTGATAAACACTATAACAATATAAGGAAAAGGCGAAAAAAGAGCAGTAAAACAACAAGAAAGACAGAAATCAAAAGTGATACAATCGGTATATAGTAGACAGTGCAGTATACATGTTGATAGAACAGTTCTTTCTTTTGGTTGCAGAGGGGTCTGGCTGGATCCCTCTGCGATAATGTGTGCTACTCTGTTTTGTAAGGTAGCTCTGCAATTATGAACCGATTGATCTCAACTTCCATTTCCCGGTCTGTTTCAATTTCCATAGATGCGATCTGCTCAACAATCTCTTCAGGAACCCGATAAAGAATAATTACATCAGATGAAGAATCAGAGAGGAATTGAGCTTCCCAGGTATCCCAGAAACTGCTGAACTCATCTTCATTCAAGATCCCATCCGCCCAGAGCCAGAGTTCTCTTCTGAGGTGTTCAGGTTCTTCAAGAAATTGCAGTCCCTTGGGAATGCTTGTTAGAATTTCCGCCAGGGTAAAAACCCCAAACATTGGTCTTCCGCCGGCGGATGTAAGAACTATGCAGGGTATTTCACCAAATGGCATTCTAAATGATTGATTTCCTGATTGGCTGATAAATGGGAGATCACCGGGGTTTCCAGGAACGCAGCCGTAGTACAGGAAGTTGTCATACCTGTTACCCGATACTGTATACAGACCATCGACCTGCTGCCATAGAGGAATTGGATAATTAAGATTACCGCTGTCAGCCCATCCGTAGACAAGATCAGCATCAGGGGATTCTGTAAGTTCAATATTATCCCATACCAGATATGTGGAGTTTGAACCTCCTTCTTCGGGATCGGGAAGAATAGTAGTAGCATGCCCCATACCGGGGAAAGTGACTTTAATCGTTACATTGCAGGGATCCCCATGGAAAAAGATCACGGGAGCCTTGTCTTCCAGTTCATAATCCGGAAGCTGCAATTCTGGAACAGCTCCGCCAAGCACTAGCGGTGTGTTGGTGATAACACCCCATTCATGTACCTGCAGCCCGGCCAGAAGAATCAGTAGTGTTATCATGTCAGTACAACCTTACCAGACCCAGGAAGAGTCTGTTGTATGTGATGTTTCTTTCAACTGAATCATGTACATCAAGACGAATTGTGCTGATCTCTTCTACTACATCCCAGGGAAGAGGGAATAGTATCCACTGTTCATCGCTTCCTCTCCTGTCCAGTGCATACTCGTCATCTATGCTCAGGGTTTCGAAGAATGGCTCCCATGTTTGCCAGAGAGCTGTTATCTCTTCAGATTTTAGATTACCCCCGGCCCAGTCGCAGATGATATCGCAAGCCTCTTCGTCTGAGAGATGACCTGCCATTCCTGCTGGAATGCCTGAGCCATCCGGGAGGGGTATTAACTGAATTCTTTCAACCTGTGGATCATGGCCAGCAGTTATCAGAAGGCCGTCGGGAGCATAATGTCCAGCAAGGATCTTGGCTTCAAAGATGCCATCCGGCAGTTCCCAGTACGGAATTCCAGCTTCGTAGTAAAGGAAGTTGGCCATGTATTCTCCACTTTCAGCAGAAAAAAGATCAAGACTGGGAACACCTCTCCAGAAGCCCATTGCCCAGCCGAATGGAGTATCCGGTGGAATGATCGGTTCCGGTCTTTCGCGTCTGGGCAGTGGCGGTGGAGCGGATATATTCCAGGATGCAACTACTGGTCTGTCATTGCCATTATTCAGTGTTGCATCAGGATCGGGGAAAAGGGCGGTTAGTGTCCCTTGAACCGCTTTTACTGTTAAAGTTGCATCTTCAAAGAATGCACCGTGGATCCAGATAACCGGAGCGTCAACTAACAATTCTCCGAAGACCTGTCTTCCGTAGTAAACATTACCATTTTCGTCTGGAGCGCCTGCAATTGTTGTTCCTTCGGAAGTGAACACAACTACTCCCCATTCGTTAACGAACAGATCTGTGTAATCCAGAGGTGGAGCTATTACCGTGTCTACTATGAAAGGAAAAAGAAGTGGAA
>JAGLDB010000277.1 GCA_023145935.1 Candidatus Sabulitectum sp.
ATTGCCCGACAGCTTCTTACTCTCTCCGGTGATGACCTTAAAGATTTCACCCATACTCTCTCTGAGATCCTGCCACAGACCGCTGAATTGTTTCCCGGATTGGATCTAAAAGTGTCTCATGCGCCATCCACAGATGAAGAAGGAGTGGTGAGATTCAGAATTTACTCGGAGATATTTGCCATTCTAAAATGGATCGCATCCAAACAGCCAGTGGTTTTCATGGTGGATAATCTGCAATGGATATCAGCAAATGACTTTGATCTGCTTGCATACCTGGCCAGAACATCCGCTGATCTTCCAATTCTTTTTCTAGCAGCCATGAGGGCGCCTCTGGAAGATTATCCGGTAATTCAAAAGAAAACCAGAATCCTGGCAAGCCTTGTGAATTTCACACCGATCAAACTGGAAAAGCTTGGGGAAGAGTACTCAAGGCACATGGTCATGTTCGCACTTCGTGATCCGAAGATCCCCGGAGAAGTTCTTCAAATTCTGGTAAAGCAATCCAGTGGGAATCCGATGTTTCTTAAAGAACTTCTCATATCTCTCCGCAACACCGGAGCAATAGAGCCGTTGGCGGAAGGGGGCTGGAAGTACGAGATAACCAGCGATCTGTCCCTTCCGGAAACTCTTTCTCAGTTGATGTCTGCACGACTGGAGAATCTTGACCGCTTTACAATGGAAGTTCTACGCACTGGTTCACTCATGGCTGGAGGCTCCTTTTCACTGTCACCGATTTCTACAGTTCTCCACAGGAATGAGTTTGATATTGCAAAAACCCTGGAAGAGCCCCTGCGACTTGAGTTGATAAGTGAAAAGCTGTCTCAATCCAGTACAATTGAATACTGCTTCGTTCATGAAACCATGCGCGGCTATCTTCTTCAGGAACTCTCTCTTGGAACAAGAAAGGCCATTCAATCAAGATTAGGTCTCTACTACGAAGAAATCTTTCACAGCGGGGATACCCGCGTTATACCTCTAGCTGCCCACCATTACGGCGACAGTCCTGAATCAGCTAAAGCAATGCAGTTTACCTTTTTAGCAGCAAAGCTGGCAAATGGAAGAGATGCCAGGCGGGAAGTTCTCCACTGGCTGGAAAAGTACATGTCTTTCACGGACTTTGTTGAAGAAAACCACCAGGATGCATTCCTGGTCAGGCTGGAACTGGGAAAAGTGTATACCCACTTTGCCCAATATAATAAAGCTTCTGAAATGCTGGATGACGCAGCAAGATTCGCCACCAGCAGTGATCAGATCGGGCTTCTCCGTTTTCACAAGGCATATGTTCATCTCAACCTGGGAGAGCACAGCAGGGCTGATAAGCTTTACCGGGCAGCCACTGAGTTCCTTCCTTCCGGGAAAGACAGGATAATGGCAAGCCTTCAGATCGCTTTCATACGGTATCTTACCGGATCTGTAGACAAAAGTTTAGAGTTGCTGAAAACTGTAAAAGAAAACATAGATACAATCAAAGACCGGCGGGAAAGAAAGCAGCTTCTTGCCACCTATTACATGAAGCACGGTACAATTGCTCTCAGGGCTATCTCCCGGGTAAACAGTACAGAGGAATGTCTGAAAGCCGTTACAATCTACCGCCAGCTCAACGACAGAACAGGCGAGGCGAAAGCTCTGCTGAATACAGCAGTATCGCTATTTGCCACAAGCAGATATGAAGCAAGAATTGATATACTCAATGATGCTCTGAAGGTGTTCACTGAAACAGGGGATACCCACTCCATGATGGGTACATACATCAACCTCGGTCAGGCCTACTACGATGCTATGGAATTCGATCTCTCCAGAGATTATTTCCAGCGTTGCCTTGAACTGGTGGAAGCAACGGGTACAAGGAGATTCGGTGTGTGGGCTAACAGCTATCTGGCAATACTTGACACAAACGACGGTGACTTCTCCAGCGCAGAGATCAGATACAGCAAAGCCATTGAAACAGCAGATGAACTGAGTCTTGCCCCCATGGCCTTGAATGCAAGAATGAATCTGGTTACTATGCTGATAAACAAGAAAGACTATGAAAACGCCGATATCCTTCTTACAGAGCTGGAAGCAGACGACAGATCAGCAGACGTGGATGAAGCTACACTCAGGACCCTGCAGGGATACAGAGGAACAGAAAGGTTTCATAACCCTGCACTGGAAAGAGCCAGTGCCCTGGAGCAGGCAGAGAAAAGCCTGCGCATGGCAACAGTAGATATTGACGAAGGTCCATCAATAAGAACAATAGATCTTGTTGGTACACTCACCGAATGCCTTTACGCCCGTGGCAGGCTGTATCAAGCCAGGAAAGAGCTGACCAGAGCACAAAAGATGTTCCAGCAGTTTGTTTCAGGCATCGACAGCACCCACTACAAACAGAAAATGCTTGAATCCAGTACCGCTGAAAAGTTAGCAAAGTTAGGAAAACTTCTTAACATTGAACCTTTAGACTGATACAGGATTCTGCGAAAAAACATGAGTTCATGCGGATACTTGGTCCAGACTGTCTTGGAATCATAGTTCCAGGCATCGGTCTTAATAGCCAGTTTTTGGGGAGGGAATGCCCTTAATCCAATCCAGAGCTCTCTG
>JAGLDB010000278.1 GCA_023145935.1 Candidatus Sabulitectum sp.
CCGCTTGCAAGACCCATTCTGGTATGAAGAGAAGGGAAATTGATCTCTTTAAGACGCCTGTTAAGATCAGCGTGGACCCTCTGGCATTCCAATGCAGAGGTCACTGCCCGCAGTGCATGGTCTTCATATTCCACGGGCGCTCCCCAGAAAGCGATGATTGCATCCCCTTCAAATTTATCCACGGTACCGCCTGATTCCAGAATGATATCCGTCATCTCTGTAAGGTAGATGTTAAGCAGTTTCACAAGATCAGTTGGATCAAGTTTCTCACTTATGGTTGTAAACCCTGCAATGTCGCTGAAAAATGCTGTCATTACTTTTTTCTCTCCACCAAGCTTCAGCATCTCAGGGTTCTTTGCAACCAGAGAGACTATGGCAGGGGAAAGGTATTGTGAGAAAGCAGCTTTCAGAAATTTCTTGTCTTTTGTGGCGTACTGGTAGGCAACAATCGATCCGCCAAGAAGCGTTAGAAGACCGGATGCAAGAGGAGGTACAGCCTTGAGCCACAAATCGAGATCTTCGAAGGCATACAGGCAGATTGCAGCATATGCCAGAATAACGAAAAAACCTGTGAGTGAAGCGGGAATAACTCTGGGAATGAATACAAGAGCTGACGCGACGGCAAGACTGAGTAAGAGCGTAATGAAAAGTGTTGTGATCATGCCATTGGTTGACATATATCTGCCTGCCAGAATATTGTCCAGGGCATTTGCAATGACCTCGACACCCGGGCATCTTGCGGAATATGGTATGGGTTTAAGATCCATCAGATCAGAGGCTGTGTAACCGATCATCACAATTTTACCCGCAAGAGATGATGGTTGAAGTGCTGTTGTATCACCTGACATTGCGGAAAACAGATCAGCCACACTGATTGCCCGGTAGCTGCCTGCTGGTCCCGCAAATCTCACCTGCATTTCGTAATCTTCAGTAAGGGGTATCTCTGAGTTACTCCATAGCAGAGTATTGTTCTGCATGGAAACATCATGATCGTTTCTGAAGAGCATTGCGATTGCAAGCGCGGGCGAGGGTACAGCACCGGTTGCAGTGGGGAAAAATAGAGGTGTCTTCCTGAATATCCCGTCAGGGTCAGGGAAAGCATAAGGTGAGGCCAGGAAGGCCGCGCCTGCTGCAATATCTTCCACTGGAGGCGAAGCAAATCTGAACGGAGTCATGTTTCCCCGGGGTATATCAATATCAATCAGAGCATTCTCCGGTATGGGCTGGCCCTCTTCCCGGCCCAGTCCGGTTATGAAAACGGTATTCCCTCTTTCGGCAACTGCGCCAAACACGCTGTCTTCACTTGCAGAGAATGTTGAACTCGTAGAAAAAGTGATATCGAAGTAAACAACCTGAACACCTGACCGATAGAGGAATGCAGTCATGTCCGACCATATCTGCCTTGGCCACGGCCATCCCAGCCAGTTCATTGATTCCAGTGATGCGTCATCCACGCTGATTATTACTATGCTGTCATTTACCGAATCGATGTCCGGGAAGAGGTTGAACCTGAGATCAAGGGTGAGATGCTCCAGCTCCTTCTCGTAATTACTAGTGTGCAGTGCCATCAAAAGCAGTGTTGAAATACCGGCAATAATGAATATCAGTTTTTTCATGATTCGCTAATATAGTCCGAAAACTAACGCAGTGCAGAGTCGTGAAAGTATATTACCCCTCAATGTTTTGCAAATTCAGGAGGTGTGCGGAATGGATCTGCCAGTAGTGGCCATTATAGGCCGGGTAAATGTGGGCAAGTCTTCGCTTTTCAATAGATTGATTGGCGGAAGAACCGCCATTGTTGATAATGAAGCAGGTGTTACACGAGATCGTAAAATAGGTACAGGTGAATGGGGCGGGGTTAATTTTATTGCTGTGGATACCGGAGGTCTTTCCCCGGGCAGTGACGACCCTTTTCAGGAAGCAATTGTAAAGCAGGTGCATCTGGCTGTACAGGAGGCACAGGTTATCATTCTTCTTGTTGACGGTACTGAAGGAATTCATCCATTTGATGAAACTGCTGTTGAACTTGTTAGAAAAAGCGGTATTCCATGCCTGCTGGCTGTTAACAAGATCGACACTAACAGCAGACTGGGCATGGAACATGAATTTGCAGCCCTGGGTCTTGGAAAGCCATGGCCGATCAGTGCGGCTCACGGGCTTGGCGTGGGTGATCTTCTGGACGAGGTAATTCGCGATCTTCCAGTGGTTGAAAATCCTGATTTTGATGGAGTTTCTGTTGCTGTGATAGGCAGGCCCAATGTTGGCAAAAGCTCCATAGTGAACCGTCTTCTGGATGATGAACGGAACATCGTTACCCCTGTGCCCGGAACAACCAGGGACTCAATCGATTCATATCTCACCTGGAAAGAGACCAATTTCCGTCTTATTGACACAGCTGGTCTTCGCAGAAAATCCAGGAAGATGGAGGATATTGAGTTCTACAGCACTCTTCGCTCCTGGAAAAGTGTAGGCAGTGCCGACGTTGTAGTTGTGGTTCTTGATGGTAATGAATATCCCACTACTCAGGACTTAAGGCTGGCCACAAGAGCCTGGGAAATGGGCAAAGGGATTCTGC
>JAGLDB010000279.1 GCA_023145935.1 Candidatus Sabulitectum sp.
GCAAGCTTTGAGCGATAATCAGTTACATCAAAATGTGTAACCCTGGCAATTCCATTCCGCCCCTGAAGAAATCCGTTAAAGGAATCCTCCACTCCTATACCCAGTGGTGTTACAGCACCAAGACCTGTTATAACAACTTTATGTTCATTCATTAATAGAATTCCTTAAAAAAAACGAAACACCCCGCTGCAAAAATATTCTACCTTAAATAATTAACTCTGTCCATTTACGCAAGAACTGTTTATCCGAAGAAATTCCTTTACGAAATCACCGGTATGTGGAGAGCGCCAGTCAGATGCTGGCAATTCCCTGCAGCATAAAGAATCGCATATATAACCCTGCTTGAATACTCCAGCAAATTTGTTGAATATTCTTCACTGGAACATCTTCTACGGAATTGTAACCAATTACATATTATCTTTCTCCTTCTACTCTTTAATAGGCCTGCAATAGCTTCAGAATCAATGTTATTTAAATTGTAGAGAAATACAGATTGGAAATTCTTGTGTATATTAGCACCTTCAACAGGGGGAAATAACTAAACCAGAGACAAGGTTAGCCGAATGAGCAAACAGGTATTCATCTGTCACTCAAGTAATGATGCCAAAACCGCAGGAAAACTTGTGGAACAACTTGAGAACAACGGGTACAAATGCTGGATATCATCAAGAGACATCGAGGCTGGATCCGACTGGGCTGAATGCATCTATAACGCAATAGACGCGTCAGCAGCCCTTGTTCTGCTTTACTCTGGGAATGCGAATGACTCATGGCAGATCCGAAACGAACTCGACATAGCAACTAACCTGAAAATTCCTATCGTTCCGCTGGTTTTTGAAAAAAGTGAGATATCCAAAGGCATCAAGTACTTCACCAACTCACACCAGTGGCTTGACTGCACCTCCCAGAAAACGAAGACTCCTGAGATTGTATCCGCACTGAACAGAATCTCCGGTAGTTTACCTGAATTCAAGCTACCGGCAACTGCGCCACAGAAGAAAAACGCACTGACCTGGATATGGATAACGGGGGTTATTCTTTTTCTGGTTGCTGCATCCATCCTGTTTATCAGAAAAGAATCTCCAGTGACTGAATGCAATCTTATTAATCTTGTTGCAGGGGGCACAGACTGCTGGAACTATGCTACAGACATCATCCCCGGGGCTGATGGCGGAATAATAGTAGCCGGCACATGGGACTGGGGTTTCTGGAGTGAATTCTGGGTAACCGCCTTTGACAGTTCAGGCACCTTGATACACAGCTGGTCAGATTCCCTTTCCGGTGAATGCAAACCCCTGCTGCTTGCAACTGCAGATAATGGTTGTATTGCGGTCTTTGCCACATATGCAGATATGCAGCATACAGGTTTCACATTTAAAGCGATCAGATTTGATGAAGCAGGCAGTATTCTCTGGGAATCTGAAAAGTGGATCGATCTGCCGGGAGCAATACAACCAGACATCTCTGCACTCCGCTGGCTTCCAGACAGCAATGCTGTTGCTTCATTCACCGTGCGAATGCTTTCTTCTGGATTTCAGTCAGCACACTTCCTGAGCATTAATGCTTCAGGAGGTGGTATACAGCACTTTATTCTTCGAAAGAACAATGAATCCCGCTGCATGGCAACTGCGCAGGATGGAACTATCATTCACTTCGGCAAAGACAGTACCTCCGGAGCAAACGCAGTAACTCTTCTGGATTCCAATGGAAGCATCCTGGACCTGAGTGTATATGGTGACCGCCGAACAAGCGCCACTGCTGTGGAATTCCTTGCTGATAACTCTATCATAGCATCCTTCTCTGTTGATGCTTTCGGTGGAGGCAATGGTGACCTTGCAGTGATAAAATTCTCTTCTGAATTCGAGATAATCTGGGAAAGAACCTTTGGCGGCGATATGTCTGATTTTGCTTCAGACATCCACATAAGAAACGATGGATCGATCCTTATTGCCGGGGCAACCACTACCAGTGAAAGTACAGATAGAGACGGGTGGGTGCTGTGTCTGAACAGTTCAGGGGATCTTCTGTGGGAAACCGCTATAGACACCGGAGGCAGCGACTACCTTTCCTCTATCACTGTTAATGAAAACGGCATTATCCTCCTCACAGGAGTTACCACTTGTTTCGGCAACAGAGATGCCTGGATTCTGCAGATGACAGCTGACGGGAACTACAACCACGCTCCCACACTTGGCCTTGATCTGTTCACGGAAGACTGGCAGACAGGATTCCTGGACCAGTCAGTCTGGGAGATGGGATACAACAGAAACTACACTCCTGCAATAATGACAGATGATAGTACTGGAAACATGTCTCTGAATACAAACAATGTTCCGGTTATGCTCCGAGAGCACTTCAAAAATAATCCCGGCTTAACCTTCTCTGCCGAGATAACAGTTCCAGAAATCAACACAACTTCAGGTTGCAACTGGGTAGCCATGGGCACCACCGAGAGCAATCTTGCAACTCTTCTTCAGGAAGCGTCCAGAGGAATCGATTGTGAACTCAGATGGAACTACACTCAAAACATGAATGGACAACCGGAAGGGCTGAGTGCAGCAACCTGC